>JAIOTF010000099.1 GCA_021107195.1 Anaerolineaceae bacterium
CCAATTATCCGCTACACCAAACGTGCATTTATGGTATCGCTATGCTGGAACACTTGGTCACCCGAATAAATTCGGCTATTTTGTGGCCCTGACTAGTATCCTTAGACTTGAATCGTGGTGGAACATTCAAAAAGCGCTAATTAAAAAGACTATTTGGGTAATGTATCTGGGCATTCAACTCTTTGCAGTTGCCCTGAGTGGCTCGGTTACGGCTTATCTGGGCACGATACTAGGTTTTTTTGCATTAATTATGTCATCTCGCTCTTCGCGGGTTAGATTTCTTAAATTAGCTTTACCAACTATTTGGATTACCAGCCTGATTTTAATGGGAGCGAGTATCTTCGGGAAAGATATCAACTTTACCGGGAAACAATACATGGATAGCATAATTAGCCGTTCAATCACCCGCGTCGAAGAAATTACTGTGCAGAGTCGCATGGGAATTTTCCGGCAGGCAGTAAATGAGATTTTAAACTCACCATTCATTGGCGTTGGATACGATCAAATAGCTACATCCGGGATTTCCCAGGAAAGTCGGATTTTGGATTATTCTGTACACAATTCACTGCTCCAAATTTTTTATACAGGTGGTTTTTTCTCATTTTTAGGTTGGTTAGCTATCTATGTTTATATGGGAAGGCTAGCAATACAAACACTGCAAAAGAAAAAGTCGACATTTCAAAAATATTTAGCAATTACAGGGTGTACTTCTGCCATTTTATTGATGGATCAATTTCAGGATGCAATATATCAAAGAGAAAAGTGGCTGGTTATCGGCCTGTTGGTTGGGTATTCTTCCTGGCAAGCCTTGAACAAACCCACAGCCAATAAGCTAGAAGGTGTGCGTAATGAAGCCTAAAATTTTAGTGGCCTGCCATTTCTTTCCTTACTATCGCCTACCAATTATGAAAGCCTTGACTACTGACCCGATAATAGACTACATTTTTTTTTCCGGCATGAGCACTGATATAGAGATCAAAACGCTAGATATCGAAACGGCACAAAACAATAATATCCGCTGGATTATCAAAAAAAATTGGTGGTTTTTGAAAACCTTCCTTTGGCAACCTGGATTGATCAAGGATAGTTTTACGGGAAACTATGATGCGATTATCTTTTTAGGAAATCCTTACTTTCTTAGTACATGGTTGGCGATTTTGCTAGCAAGGCTGACAGGCAAAAAAACTCTTTACTGGGCACATGCAACTGTCAGACAACAGCTCAGGGATAGAATTAAGGTTCTTTTCTTTCGCCTGGCTGATCATCTGCTTTTATATGGCAACCACGCCAAGAATGATTTAATTCACCGCTTTGGGTTTGACGAAAACAAAATCACGGTTATCTACAACTCTTTGGATTATGAAAGCCAGATTGCCGTGCGAAGCAAAATCACCCCTGACATTTTGGCTGAGACAAAGAAATTACTGTTCATTCACCCTGAAATCCCTGTTTTGGTTTTTATCGGCAGGCTGGCGGCTTACAAGCGCTTGGAAGATCTCGTTTACGTTTCCCAAATTTTGCATCAGCGAGGCCAACCTCATAACATATTATTGATTGGTGACGGCGAGGAAAAAGACAAACTGATTGAGCTGGTGAAAGAAAAACGGCTTGAGGAATATGTCAAGTTTTATGGGCCATGTTATGATGAAAACACACTTGCACCGTTAATCGCCATGGCTGATGTCTGTGTCTCTCCCGGAAATGTGGGTTTAACTGCTATCCATAGCCTTACCTATGGGACACCTGTGATTACTCATGATAATCCATATAACCAGGGGCCAGAATTTGAAGCCATTCAGCCCAATCGAACCGGATCGTTTTTTCGGCAAGGTTCTCTCGACTCGTTGACGGGCGCTATTCAGCAGTGGTTATCTCAACATCAAAGCTCACGAGAAGCTGTGCGCCAGGCGTGTTACGAGATTATTGACCAGTATTACAATCCTCAATATCAAGCCGCAAGTATGCGCAATGCTATTCTGCAATGTATCGATAGCACCCATTTACATTAAAATTCTTAAACGAGTAAATGTTCATAACATTGGAAAAATCGATGGAAAATAAATCGAGCAACCATTATAACCAAGAATATTTTGATTGGCAAACATCCATTGGGCAGTTTGGAGGATGGGCTAACTTACCTAAATTCATCCAATTTATAAAACCAGAAGATACCGTTTTGGATTTTGGTTGCGGGGGGGGGTGGTTAATGAAAAACATTCCTTGTAAGCACAAGTTGGGGATAGAAGTGAACCCTGCTGCAGCGAAAATTGCAAGAGAAAATGGAATCGAAGTCTATGTATCTGTTGACAACATTCCAGATGACTCTGTAGATGGGGTGATTTCCAACCATGCTCTTGAACACACCTTAAACCCTCTAAAAGAATTGCAATTGTTAAGGAAAAAACTTCACAAGAACGGAATCATCATCTTTGTTGTTCCTTGCGAATCTATTCACAATGAATATAGACAGGGGGATATAAATCACCATTTATATACCTGGAATTCCATGTGTTTGGGGAATTTATTTACCGAAGCGGGATTCAAGGTTATTGAATCCAGACCGTTTCCGTATAGCTGGTCACCAAGATTCGCAATAATAGCAAAAATCAGCGGAAGGCATATTTTTGATTTTGTATGTTGGTTATATTCCTTGATCAGACCGAATTATTCCCAAGTTCGTATTATCGCGACAAAGGAATAATTAATTTCACATCCATACCGATTCACAAAGAGGTATGCAAGTTTTATTTGCGTTTTGCAATGGCGACTATTTGCGCTACAGACGCAGAAAATTCTTTTTCGCATTTTCATTTCTGGCTTTGTAGATAGGTTACTGTGTTCACAATCCACTTCTTCAAAAATAAAATGGAACCATACGATCAAATTGTACTAGTTGGTCATTTGCCTCCTCCAAAAACGGGCCAATCCGCCGCATTCGAAATGCTAATGCAATTTATTCAACAAAAAGGATTTACTTATTTTGTTGTAGATATTGCTAGTAAAAATATTCATCGTACGGTAGGCAAATATGATTTTAACCGTATGATTGAATTGTTATCTTCCTTCCGATCCTTTTTGGGGCATATCATTTTTAGTAGAAAAATTATTTATTTGAGCATCGCACCTTCAAAAGCTGGCTTCTTGAGGGATTTCCTTTTTATAAATTTTGCTGCTTTATTCAAGCACAAATTTGTTCTTCAATATCATGGTGGCGGTTATGATAGCTTTTATAATAATTCAAATCCTTTACTGAAATTATTAATACGTTTCACACTTAAAAAAGCCGATATTCTGATTCTATTAAGTGAATATTTACGTAATCAGTTTTATTTTCTACCATTTGAAAGACCGAAACAAATTGTTGTACAAAATTGTATCTCAAAAGAAAGTAAGGTTTCCTTCAAAAGTCGTGTTCGAAAAGTTGGGGAGCCTATTTCTGTACTTTACTTATCAAATTTGATCGATTCTAAAGGTTATTTCGATTTGTTTGAGTCCATTATTCTCTTAAGAAAAATGGGGATTGATGTTGCCGCTAATTTCTGTGGTGCATTTATGACCGTAGAGGATACACCGGAATCTATTTCGAATACTCATAGAGAAATATTTATAAAAGCAGTAAACGATCAAAGTTTAAATGGCTCAATAAGATATTTTGATGTGGTCAGTGGACAACAAAAAGAACAAATAATCAACGAATCCGATATTTTTGTTTTACCCACTTATTATATTTATGAAGGCTTACCCATTTCAATTATTGAAGCGATGGCAAGTGGTTTACCAATAATTACAACAGAATACCGAGGTATACCTAGCTTAGTAAATGATGGTGTGAACGGTTTTTTTGTGCCACCAAAATCTCCACAGAAAATTGCTGAATATATTAAATTTCTTTATGAAAATCCATCTGAATATAATCGTTTGAGCTTACAAAGCCTTGAAATGTTTAATTCAAGTTTTACTGTAGATATGGTTCAGGAGAAAATGATAAGCGTTTTTCAGAGTTTAATGACGGTGAATAATAGAGACATGCTATAAGAATGGGTTTGTTATCAGTTATTTTGTCCAAATTTTCGAAAACTATTGGAGTTGAAGGACAAGGCAAAAAATGCAACATACAAGGGCAATGAAATTATTATCGATCCTCCAGGTTGCATTTTATAGAAAAGCTTTAGTCAGTTATGGAGTGGCTGCTTCGGTGGAGCACGATGTTTTGCTTTGCAATTTAGGAAAAGAGATTAAATGTGTAATCGATATCGGCGCTAATAGGGGACAATTTGCGTTAGCTGCCAGAAAAAATTTCCCGGATGCTCGTATTATTTCATTTGAGCCTTTATCTGAACCAGCGGCAGTTTTTACATCTTTATTTCAGTCGGATCCACTGGTTACATTGCATGAAATCGCGCTTGGGCCGGAATCAAACGAAATGACATTCCACGTTTCCAACGCAGACGATTCGTCTTCTCTTTTGCCTATTTCGACTTTGCAAAATGAATTATTTCATGGAACTGATGAAAAAGAGGTCAGAAAAGTAATTGTAAAACCATTAGATGCGGTGCTTTGCGAAGAAGACATCCAGGCACCGGCATTATTGAAAATGGATGTTCAGGGGTTTGAGAAAGAAGCATTGCAGGGTTGTAAAAAATTACTGCCGTTGTTTGCTTATTTGTATATTGAGTGTTCTTTTGTTGAATTGTACGTTGGGCAATCACTGGTGCATGATGTGATCGCGTTTTTGAGCGAGTATGGCTTTGGATTATCCGGAATTTACAACTTGTGTTATGACGGAAAGGGGCTGGCTGTTCAGGGGGATTTCTTGTTTAGCCGGATTCAGTAGTTTAATCCAGGTTAAATTCTATAGTGGCATGATTGTTTGCCTGTGAGAAGCGAAAATTGCTCGACAATGATTAACTTCATATTCTCCTAGATATAAACATGAAAATTCTGATTCACGGGATCAATTTCACTCCTGAGTTGACCGGCATTGGGAAATATACCGGTGAGCTGGTTCAATTTCTGGTCGAGCGTGGCCACCATGTTCGGATGATCACCACGCCTCCCTATTATCCCCAGTGGGCTGTTCTGCCGGGATACTCTGCGTATCGCTACCAGAAGGAAAGGGCAGGAAATCTTCAGGTCACGCGCTGCCCCTTGTGGGTTCCCCACAATCCAGGAGGGTTCAAGCGGATCCTACACCACCTTTCGTTCAGCCTTTCCAGCCTGCCTGTTCTGGTTGGGCAGCTTGGCTGGAAACCGGATTGGGTGCTGTCGATTGCACCATCCATTCTGAATGCACCTTTTGATTTGTGTTTCGCCAGGCTGGCTGGGGCGCATAGTTGGCTGCATGTGCAGGATTTCGAGATTGATGCCGCCTTTGACCTGGGGATGCTTGATCAGCAATCGCTGCTGAGTGGTTTGGCCCGAGGGTTTGAGAGAGCGATCTTCCCGGGATTTGATGTGGTTTCTACGATCTCTAAGCGGATGATCGAGCGGGCTTTGGAAAAAGGGGTTGCAAAAGAGAAGACCGTTTATTTCACGAACTGGGTTGATACGGATTTTATTTATCCTCTCGATACCATTTCTCCGTTACGCAAGGGTTTGAGAATCTCCGATCAGCAATTCGTGGTGCTTTACTCTGGCAATATGGGCAGAAAGCAGGGATTGGAAATTCTGGTGGATGCTGCCCGAAAGCTGAAGGATATTGAAAAAGATATTCTGTTTGTTTTGTGTGGTGCCGGGAGTATGCAGGAGAAATTGCGGGCTGATTGCCGGACATTGGATAATGTGCGTTTCCTGCCGCTGCAACCGCTGGAGCAGTTAAATAACCTGCTTAATATGGCAGATCTGCACGTCTTACCGCAAAGTGCAAACGTTGCTGACTTGGTTTTGCCTTCGAAAGTATCCGGCATGTTTGCCTCTGGCCGGCCAGTTGTTGCCACAGCCAAAGAAGGCACAGAGTTATATCAAATCGTTTCGCAGGTGGGTTTGGTGGTTCCTCCGGGAGATGCCTTGGCGTTATCGCAGGCCATTCAGAAGGTGGTACGCAATCCCAATCTGAAGGTGAAATCAGGGGACGCCAGCAGGACATACGCACAAGAACATTTTTCAAAAATCAGAATTCTAACCCGATTTGAAGAAGCACTTCTTCAAAGGAAAAACAGGGATTGATGGATTTTATTAGAGCAAGCATGATTTGGACAAGTGATCATTATCGGGAGTAATTTTATGGAAAACGTCCAGTCGAAACATCAATTGATTCAGACCTCCGCTTTACGCAATTCATCTCATCGATTATATGCCAGGTATGCCCACTTGATCATGGTGGCCAGTTTGGTCTTTTCAGATGTGCTGATGATCTGCGCTTCAGGGGTGATCGCCAGCAGTTTACGTAATATTTTGCTTGGTCCAGGCCACCAGGCACTTCTCAATTGGCTGCCTGCCCTGGCACTGCTCTTTACCCTGGTATTTGTTTTTCGCGGGCTATATCCGGCGGTTGGCATGGGGGTGATTGGTGAATTTCGTTCCCTGACCATCACCATAAGCATGATCTATCTGATCGTATCATCCTTCAGTTTCATTATGCACAGTGTTACCCCCCTTTCAAGGTTGGCGTTTGTTTTTATGTGGGTATTGAGTTTGGCGCTGGTGCCAGCAGGGCGGATCATGATACGGGCGATATTGGCGCGCGCTGGTTGTTGGGGTGAGCCGGCGGCACTGATTGGCCCGGCTGCCCTGTGCCAGGAAATCGCTGAACGATATTGGGGAGATTTGAAGACCGGGATTTATCCACTCGCAATTTTTTCTCCATTTGATCAACAAAATGGATCCAAGACGAAGATACCGGTCAATGATATTAAAGAAATGATGCGGTACAGTGCATCGCATCATATTCATACTGCCCTGGTCATTTATTCCAGCCTGGATGAGCTGCCAGTTCTCCGCGAACGGTATCAGGATACTTTCGAGCGTATCATTTTGATCAGAGAAAATGATGATGACTTCATGTTGAGTGGACTATCAGTGGGGGAATACGATGGCTCGCTCAGCTTTGAGATCCGTTATAATCTTTTGGATCGCTGGGCGCAGCGTCAGAAGCGGGTGATGGATTTGATGGGGTCAGGTGCGGGGTTGATCCTGTTGTCACCTTTACTGGCGCTGATGGCTTTATTGATCAAGCTTGAGTCTCCCGGACCAGTTTTTTACCGGCAGAAACGAATGGGTAAAAAAAGGAAAGTGGTTGGCATCGTAAAATTCCGCACGATGCTTGTCAACGCTGATCAAATGTTGCAGGAGTACCTGGCGGAAAATCCTGAGAAAAGGGAAGAGTGGGATCGGTATCAGAAATTACATGAAGACCCGCGCATCACCCGTGTGGGTGTCTGGCTGCGCCGTTTCAGTATCGATGAGCTGCCTCAGCTCTGGAATGTATTACAGGGACAAATGAGCCTGGTGGGGCCTCGGCCGATCATGCTCAACCAGGAAACACAATACGGGGATAATCTGAAACATTACGTGCGCGTGCTGCCGGGTATCACGGGGATGTGGCAGATTTCAGGCCGCAATCATACCACCTTTGCCCAGCGTGCTGATTTTGACCTGAACTATGTGATGAATTGGTCAATCTGGCTGGATATTTATATTTTGGTGCGCACGATCTGGGTGGTGTTATCCCGGGATGGTGCTTGCTAGTTGTAGTTGTCAACTGGATTCTGTCAGCTTCCAAAAGGACCAATTTAACGCATAATGATAACAATAATAGTGAATATTGGGGTTACCAGGCCAGGCAGACAATCATTATCAGTACAATAATTGAGCGGTATGGCAGTTGGGTGTTCAGACGGAATATTCCGTTTGAACGATTACCAGGGGCGATTGCCCGGTAAGAGTTGTCTAGGAAAGACGAGGAAATCAAATGAAGAAAGTATTGATCATCGTAGCCGTTGTCTTGTTGTTGGTTTTGTTTTTGGTGTTTGGCGTGGTTTTGGTGCGAAAATTCTTTACGCAGCCGTTGGCAGAACCGCTGGCGATTGAGACAACGCCGCAGGAATTTATTTTGCTGCCAACGGAATCGGCGAACGACTCTACTGAGCCGGAAGCAACCGATACGCCGCAGCCAACCAAAGCACCTCAGCCAACTGAGGCACCGCAGGCGTTGTGCGGGAATATCGGCAAAATTCAAATTCTCCTGACGGGTGCAGATTATTCACTGGGCATGCCGCCTTTTGGAGCAGATGCCATTCGTCTGCTGCAAATCGACTTTGACAATGCGACGATGACGACGGTCGCGTTCCCGCGGGCGATGATCGTCAATACCAGCGCTTTAGGGGATCCGCTGAAGTCACAAATGGAACTTGGCACGTCCTTTTACGAGATGAAGCAAATTGCACAGGGCTCCAACACGGATAAGGTGGTTGCAGCCACCAATTTGCTGGCCCAAGTGATGTACGATAATTTTGAGGTGAATCCCAATTATTTCCTGACTTTTCAATTGGATTCGATTGGGGCGGTGATTGACGCCATCGGCGGGGTGGAGGTCACCCTGGCGGAGGAGATCACGACTGAGCGCGACGTGACCTTCCCTGCTGGAACACAGACCTTGAACGGGCGGATGGCTACCGAGTTTGTAAGAGCCAGAAAACCGGGCGGCGAAACTGCCCGTTTGCAGCGCCAGGAACTGCTGGTGGATGCTTTACAAAAGCAGATCTTCAGTTCAGCCTTTGTTAAGAGCGTGCCTGATCTGCTAACCCAATTCCAGGGGGCGATTGTAACGGATTTGAGCCCGGAGCAGATATTGAGCGTGGCTTGCGCCTATGAGCAAATCCCGGATTCGTCCGAAACGTATGTGAACCTCATTGGCGATGCGTATATCCTCACTGCCGAGGATGGCACCCTGACACCCAGGGTGGAGGAAATCAAGGAACTATTAAAGGAAAGCTTGGGCAATTAGTTGACCATGCAGGCTGTTTGATCTCTCCTGTAAAAAATATATTGCGGCGCTGTCCTGTTGTGGATGGCGCCGCAAGTTGTTTAACGGGATGCTGTGGGAGTGGGGCGCATTAGTCAACGGGCAGGTTAATGCGCATAGCTGTTCCATGTCCTGGCTGACTTTCTGCCTGGATATCTCCCCCGTGGGCTTCGATCAGTTTTTTGGCAATGGAGAGCCCAAGCCCCATACCGCCGGAGTCACTTGCTTTATA
>JAIOTF010000011.1 GCA_021107195.1 Anaerolineaceae bacterium
CGCCCCGATCCACGCCGGCGGCCTGCGCTACCACGGTATGGCCCCCACGCTTTCAGCCCTCTGCGATGCAGGCCTGGTCGAGGCCATCGCCATCCCGCAGGTCGAAGTCTTCGAAGCAGGCGTCCTCTTCGCCCGCACAGAAGGCATCCTGCCCGCCCCCGAATCTAACCACGCTATCCGTGGCGCGATGATCGAAGCATTGGATGCCAAAGAGAAAGGAGAAGAACGGGTGATCGTCTTCAACCTGTCCGGGCACGGTCATTTTGACCTGACCGCTTACGAAGCTTACTTCGCGGACAATCTGGAAGATTACGCCTATCCTGATGAGAAAATTTCGACGATCAAGGCTGGTCTGCCTGAGGTGAAAGGGTTCTAAAGACTGGTTTTGCTGGACGAGATGATATTAGATAAGCCTCCCGCACGTTCAGGTACGTGTGGGAGGTTATAGTTTGGATTGTCCTTCATACCCGCACACTTCGGCAAACTTATATTAAGCGGGATTGCACTGTAGAAGCGTAGTAAGTTATAGTCTATGGAAGCTTATACCTCAGCCTCTCCCAGCAAAATGACCTGCAAATGCTGGTTCTGCAAAACAAGCGTATCATCAGCCCCCTGTGAGACCGCCTGCCCCATGGTATATGCACCGACCAGGGGAATCCCACCGAGGGTTTCCAGCACAGCTTCCACAAACTCGTGAGAGCGGCTTTCAAACAGATACTGCCAGGCAATATCAACCAGCAGTACGGCAAGCAATGGGCGCGCCTCCCCCAAGCCTTCCAGAGCCGCTTGCGCGGCCTGCCGGGCAGCAAAAATGCAGCTTTCCAGGCTGCCGATCATCAACTGAGTTTGAGCATCCTCGGGGATAGGGGCATTCATGCGGAAACTGCCATCCACTTCGACATGCACCGCCGAGCGTATCAATATTTCCTGTTCCTCCTGCGGAATGCCCAAAGCATACACGCGGGCCAATTCTTTCAAAGGAGGAGAAGACCATTCCCTGACCGGGTGTTGAAACACCTGGGCAAACGCTTCTGCGGCGGGAACGCCATTCAACTGCTGAACACCTAATGCACCTTTGCGACTGGTTGAAGTGAAAGATACGCCGGCAGGATGCCAACCGTGGGCCATACCCACCCCCATGCGGAAGCGCCCACCAAGAAGAACAGCCGCGGCCGAACCTTCACCGCAGTCTTCTCCACAAAACTGAACTGTCTTGCCCTTACGAAAATCACCAGACCCCAAACCAGCCGCGACTGGCGCAGGAAAATCCTGCAAAGCGCCCAGGGCTGCGGCTCCATTCAAACCCAAACCATCCAAAGCAAGCAACAAACCAGCGGCTTGTGCATAGTCCTTGCATAAATCCCTGAAAATCCGTGTGGTTTTCTGCGCCTGGTTAAGGCTGGAGTCCGGCCACCATTGCAAAGTGGCTTCCAGCTTACTGCCTCCCACCAAACCAACCACGACCGCACGACCTTCTTCTCCATTGCGGGAAAGCAAGCCGATGGCACTCATCCCCCAAACAGGCACATTGGGCAGTACATCAGAAATACCACTGGCAGCCTCTTTTGCGTCCAGCCCGACGGAAACGAAGGCCAGGATGAGCGCAGGCCGGGCAGCGGTACCCATCTGTCGCAATGCTTGCTGCACCGCGTCTCTGGCGGCATCACGGCTATTTAAAGATTTGGCAACTCCCCAGGCGGCTGATTGTGTCATGCTTGCCTCTCTCGTGTTTCAGCTTGTATATAAAAATCCAGGAGTCTATTCCGAGACCGGAACCGTGAAATGGAAAGTTGTCCCTTCGCGGAATTTACTTTCAAACCAGATCTTGCCACCCAGGGCTTCAACCAAACTGCGGGTAATATTCAAGCCCAAACCGGTGCCAGGTGCTTCACGAGTTTTGGGATCCTCAGAGCGGAAGAATTTCTGGAAAATGTTCTTTTGATCCTCTTCACTGATGCCGATGCCGTCATCTTTAACCCAGATATGAATAACCTTTGGTGCGCCGTCTGGATCCCACTGATTGTCAACAGCTTCTGCAGATACGATCACATGGCCTTCTTCCTGAGTATATTTGCAGGAATTGCTGACCAGGTTGGTGAGCACCTGTACAATGCGTGTGCGATCACCCCATAGGGCTGGCAAGTCTTCCGGTATGGCAAGTTCCAAATTCTGCTGCTTGCTTTCTATCAGTCTCCGCAGAGAACGAGCCACTTCTTCGCTCATTTCTTTCAGATCTACAGCCAGGAAGTCAAGCCGCAACCGGCCAGCCTCGATGCGCGATACATCTGCCAGGTCAGAAACCAGGGTGCGCATGCGCTCGACGTTATTGTGAATTGTCTCCAGGAAGTTCGACTGAGCTTCATTGATCGGACCCACAGCACCTGCCGAGAGCAATTCAGAATAACCCTTGATAGAGGTCATGGGGTTCTTCAATTCGTGCGAAACGAAGGACACAAATTCGCTCTTTGCGACGTTGGCCTGCTGCACTTCCGCATACAGGCTGGCATTTGAAATGGCAATCGCTGCATGGTCGATCAAACGAGAGAGGAATTCGACGAGTTCAGCCGAATAGGCATGGTTGGCGGCACTCTCCAGCATCAAGACACCCAACGTGCTGTCCTCGCGTCGAATGGGGATGATCACCTGATTTCTGGCGCCGCTCAGCAATCCTTCTTCATTTGCTCCCAAATAAAATTGCTTTGGCTCGGTGGCCTCAAGAGCATATTCGAGATGATATTCCTCTAACGGGATCAAAGTCTCCTCATAAGCAGCAATCTCATCTTCATAGCCCATATGGCTGACCACCTCAACCCCGGCTTCATGAACCAAGCCAATCAAACCCGCCTTTGCCCCTGAGCGGCGCATTGCCCATTCCAGGGTGATGCGCATGGCCCGGCTGGTGTCCAGGCTGGTGTTCAATTCCCGATCGATGCGCTGCATGACGGACAACTCTTCGACGCGTTCTGCCAGTGCCTGGTCAGTCATGGTATACAAACGAGCGTTTTCAAGAGCAACAGCGGCCTGTGAAGCAAAAGCCGTCAGCAATTCCTGTTCATCAGAGCGGAAGGGAGAACCGTCTTTTTTATTGATCACTTCAAAGACACCCAAAACCGCGTCCTTCAACTGCAATGGCACCACCAAAAGGGCACGGGTTATAAACCCAGTTTGTTCATCTGTCTTGGCAAACCATTCCGCGGATTGCTGAACATCATTCACGATAACGGGGGCTTTGGTTTCAACGGCTTTCCCCACCAAACCGCTGCCAGCAGGCAAACGCTTGTCGGCCAGGTTCACCGCCACTGGACCAACCGTGACGCGAAAAACGAGTTCATTCGTCGCTTCATCCAGCAACAACAAACTTCCCGCTTCGCAGTTGAGAATATCAACAGCGCTCTGCAAAATATTCTGCAGCAAGGGTTCAATTTCGAGAGTCGAAGTCAATTGGCGGGACATCTCATTCAAGGTGGTAAGCTGGCGGGCACGCCGGTTACTTTCTTCCAGCAAGCGGGCTTTTACGATTGCACCAGCCGCCTGATCGGCAATGGCTTGTAACAAATTCAACTGCTCACTGGTGTAGGATACCGTGGCCTGGCGCATACCCAGGCTCAAAGCGCCAATCGTTTCAGCACCGGCATTTAAGGGAACGCCCATCCAGGCATACACACCCTCTTTTACAACCGGCACATTACGATACCGGCACTCCTGAGCATAATCATCTGTCAGGATTGACCTTTGGTGAATAATCACTTCCTGATCCAGTGTCCCGCCACCCACCAACACCTGGTTTTCACGTGCTGTCAAACGATCATTTTCTTCCACAAAAAAGATGGGGGCGATCAAGCCTGAATTGATATTGCCATCGCTGAGGGTAAGAATTTGGAAATCATCGGCGGGAATGACCTGGGTCGTCTGGGCATAAATCAATTCGAGAATATCATCCAACGAAAGGGTGATATTGATCCCCTGGGCAACCCGTGCCAGCACATTCATTTCACGTACGCGGGATTCCATATTGGCAACCACCTGCGCCCGTTCAATAGCCAGTGCAGCCTGGCTGCTGATCGATTCCAAAAACTTCAGGTCTCGAAGCGCATACGCTTCACCGGATGCACGTTCACCCAAAGCCAACCAACCTGCGAGATGCTGATTACCGAGCACGGGTACGAAAACAGTGGCTCCAAGCAAGCGCAGTCGTGCATCGTCCGGCTTCAGTTCGTCCGGCAACTGGTTCCCTTGCTCTAGAAGAATACAGGTTTTCCGTTTTTCCAAAGTCTGCACCAAAGCGCTGTTCTCTGGAAAACGCAGATCACTGGTGACCGTCTTTTGTACATCCCGGGTGGCGGCATATTGTTCCACCAAAGGGTCGAAAATGAAGATATGGAAAGAATCCGGCAGTAAAGAACGCTGCACGTACTGACGCAGCAATTTAATGATCTCTTCTATCTCGGCTACCCCCGTGAGTTCGCCGTTAAAGGTTTGCATGCGTTCCTGATAAGCTTTCTCACCGCGGAAGAAAACCGCATCCATGAGGCTCTCCATCCGTTGACGGAAGGGATTGATCGCCATCGCTGCCAGGAAAAACAGGAGTCCAGCCAGAATCGGCGACTGCCTCGGGAAGATGCCCACCATGGCTACCCCCAGACCAGCCAGCAAAAGGGCATAACCAACTGAAACCAACACACCCATCAAACCATAAAGGAAAACCCGGCTCAAGAAATAGCTGACCGATATCATGCTATAACGCTGGACAACATAAGCGGCCACCAGTGGGAAAACCAACAAAGGCAGCAGGAAAAACGGTGAGAATGACACATCATCGAACCAGAATAGCGAACCGACAAGTCGAACGGCAATGGGAGCAAAAGCAACCACGCCGCCCAAGATCAACAAGCGCACCTGCTCCCTTTCCATCGCGGCTGCGTTCGGTAAGCGCCGCAGCAAAAACCACAAAGCCGAGAAAAGCATGGCTGCTGCAGTGAACACATTGACCGCTGAAAAGGCCTGCATATAACGTGTTGGGTGTGCCTGGTCGCCCAATGACAGTAGGGCAAATCCACCCAATATGAATGCAAGAGCATAGGGGATTGCCTCAAGATAACGATGGCGCACCAATACGGGATCAGTTTTGGGGAAGAGCAGCGCCAAATTGATCAGGGAAGCTGCCGCCAGTGGCAGTCCAAACACCCACAGGTTGGCAATGATATGTGAAGTATATAAGTCGAACAAACAACCGGAAGCCAGAGCTACCGAGGCGGAAAAAATGGCAAACGTGCGGCTACTGGCCTGATGGCGTTGGGCAATAAAAATCCAGAGACCGGTCAGGAAATAAATCCAACCGATGACATAAGGAAGATAGAAATATGTCAGACGGTCACTGTCCGGCAGCCCGATCAACGCAATGGTCAATTCTTGCATCTCACCGTCAGGTCTCTTCACTTGCAATACAGTCGATTCGCCGATAGATTTCTGGCGCAAGACTGCCAGCAGCGCACGGGAGTTCAGTACCTCGACACCGTCTACGTCAAGCAGTTGATCACCAGCCATCATATTTTCATTGGCAGTCGGCCAGCTTGAAGGCTGTTCTATGCTGTCGTTGCCATTGAAAACCATCGTGGGCTCAACAAAACCACCTATGAAAGGCGCATTCAACCATTGGCCCGCGGTCAAAGTCTGGACTAATAAAGCACCCAGGACAACGATCATATAAATGACAATAACAACCTGGATTGCTTTGGACAATATTTCCGATGAAGCTGAGGCAACAAACGCTTTTCTTTTTGATTCGGTCATGAGGAAATTCTCAATGTCTCCTGTAATTTGCAATGAAAACACAAAAACCCACCATTTATTATACTTTTATTTATGGATTCATCCCGTAAAAATTGCGTACAAACAGCAATTCTCAATTTAGATTTGTAGTAACGATTTCAATCGTTAATTTCAAACGCTTAACGACTGAAGTTGAACCTACAACAGCGATATTTTCATCATATTGAGAATTGCTGGCGTTCAAAGGCCGCTGTAGTTTTTCAGACAAATGGATGCAATTGTCCTGCCATTTAAGGCAAAGGACTCCCGGCGAACGGCAAGTTCACCTGTGCAGATGCAGCGGGCGAGAATACCTGTTGTAAATTGAATATGCGGCTTGTATACTCTTAAAAGAAGATGATCCCTCAACAGCATCCTTACATTCCGGGCAGCGCACCTCTCACCTTGCCGCTCTCCCGCTTCCTGCCGCTTTTACCTGACGGCATGGCGGGCACATGGCTGCGTGCCAATGTGCCCGCTGGGAATTGGGTGCTTGACCCGCTGGGGGCCTCTCCGGCACTAGTGGCAGAAGCGGCGCGCGCCGGGTATCGTGTGGCTGTAACCACAACCAATCCCATCCTCAGCTTTATGATAGAAGTGCTGGCAAGATCACCTCGGGAAAGCGAGCTGCAGGCTGCCATGTCTGCCCTTGCGATCCTGCGCCGCGGCAATATGCGTCTGGAAAATGAACTCCAATCGCTGTATGAAACCCAATGCCCGATGTGCGGGAGCATCGTTCAAGCAGACGGGTATCTCTGGGAACGAGACGCTGCTGAACCTTACGCCTGCCTGTACCACTGCCCCGCATGCGATCAGGAAGGCGAGCACCCGCCAACTGAATTTGACCTGGAGAAGCTGCACAATCTCGGCAGCCACAAGCTGCATTATGCGCGCGCCCTGGAACGAGTGAATATAGGAGAAACACAAGCCCGGCGCGGTGCGGAAGACGCACTGAAAACTTTTCTGCCCAGGCAGTTATATGTGATTTCAACGTTGATCAACAAGACCGCTTCATTAAACCTTCCACTCTCCGGGAAACAACTACTACACGCATTAATCCTGAGCGTGTGCGACCAGGGAAACGCCTTGTGGGCGTGGCCGAGCGCTCGCAGCCGCCCGCGACAGTTAACGACACCGCCTCGTTTCCGGGAAAACAATTTATGGGTAGCTTTTGAAACCGCCGTCCAGGAATGGCAATCTGATCTGCCTGCGATTGAGGTAACTCACTGGCCTGCCCTGCCATCTTCGACAAGAGGTATCTGCATCTTCTCCGGGCGGCCAGGTGCACTGCTGACAGAGGCAAGTGGACTATCCTTCAAGGCAATGATCAGCGTGCTGCCCCGTCCTTCGCAGGCG
>JAIOTF010000060.1 GCA_021107195.1 Anaerolineaceae bacterium
CAATAATTGATTCGACAGGATCACAGGAGAGACAAAAAAGCCCCTGGCATGTGCCAGGGGCTGAGGTGTTTCTTTCTATAAACTGTGCGCTGCCGGATCACGAATCTTTGAGAGATTTGTAATATTTCCAGTTACGTTTGGCGTCGGCTTCAGCGTTCTTCATCAGCATTTCAGCGCGTTCTTCATCCATTTGTACGACCTGGCGGAAGCGGGACTCGTTGTAAGCATATTCCTGAACGGTGATAGTCGGCTCTTTGCTGTCCAACTGGAAGGGATTTTTACCTTCCAATTCGAGGTCTGGATTGTAGCGGAACAATGTCCATGCGCCGGAGTTGACAGCCAGTTCCTGCTGCTGGAGCCCAAAGCGCATCTCGCTGATACCGTGGGCAATACAGTGGGTGTAGGCAATGATCAGTGAAGGCCCTTCATAGGCTGCCGCTTCGCGGAAGGCTTTCAGGGTCTGGTTGTCATTGTAGCCCATTGCAACCCGGGCGACGTAGATGTTGCCATAAGTCATGGCAATGCGGCCGAGGTCTTTCTTGGGCAAATTCTTGCCGTTGGCAGCGAATTTGGCAGCTGCAGCCCGCGGAGTTGCCTTGGAGGACTGACCACCGGTGTTGGAGTACACTTCAGTGTCGAGGACGAGCACGTTGACGTTCTTGCCGGAAGCGAGAACGTGGTCCAGACCACCGTAACCGATATCATAAGCCCATCCATCACCACCAACGATCCACACGTCTTTCCTGGCTAGATTATCGGCCAGGCTGAGCAGGTTGACGGCTTGCGGGTCGTCTTGCAGGCCAGCCAGTTTTTCTTTCAGAACAGCAACACGTTTGCGTTGTTCAGTGATCATGGCGGTGGTATCTTGTTCGGCGTTCAGCATATCTTTGGCCAGGTCTTCACCGACCTTGGGGGCCAGGGCGTTGAGCAGTTCGCGTGCGTATTCGGTATGCTTGTCTATGGTCAGGCGCATGCCCAGACCAAATTCGGCATTGTCTTCAAAGAGAGAGTTGGACCAGGCCGGGCCGCGTCCTTCTTCATTCATGGTCCACGGGGTGGTCGGCAGGTTGCCGCCGTAAATGGAGGAGCAGCCGGTGGCGTTGGCGATCACACTGCGGTCGCCAAAGAGCTGAGAAAGCAGGCGAACATAGGGAGTTTCACCACAGCCAGCGCAGGCACCAGAGAACTCAAACAGCGGCTGGAGGATCTGTGACTTCTTGACCGACGAAGGCTCGAAAGCGTTGCGGTCGGGGTTGGGCAGGTCGAGGAAGAACTCGAAGTTTTCGCGTTCCTGATCGCGCAGTGGAAGCTGGGGCGCCATGTTGATCGCTTTGCGGCTTGGGTCGGTCTTGTCTTTGGCGGGGCAGGCCTCTACGCACATGCCGCAGCCGGTGCAGTCTTCGGGAGCAACCTGAACGGTCCACTTGTAGCCGGGGAATTCTTTGAAGCCCTTGGCGTCCAGCGATTTGAAGGTTTCAGGCGCATCTTCGAGGTACTTGGGATCGTAGACTTTGGTGCGGATGGCAGCATGCGGGCAAACAAAGGCGCATTTGCCGCACTGGATACAGAGCTCTTCTTCCCAGACGGGGATAGCGATAGCAACGTTGCGTTTTTCCCACATGGTAGTGCCGGTGGGGTAGGTGCCGTCGTTGGGCATGGCGCTGACCGGCAGGTCGTCCCCGCGATATTCCATTATCGTGCCCAAAACGTCCTTGACGAAAGCAGGAGCTTCGCTGGGGACGATGTGGCGGCGGTGCAGGGTGCTGGTTGCCTCGGCCGGTAATTCTACCTTGTGGAGGTTCTCGAGGGAGTTGTCTACGGCCTTGTAGTTGGCCTTGACCACGTCTTCACCACGTTTGGAGTAGGTTTTTTTAATACTCTTCTTGATCTGCTCGATGGCTTCATCACGCGGAAGGATGCCGCTGATGGCGAAGAAACAGGTCTGCATGATGGTGTTGATGCGGCCGCCCATGCCGGTGGCTTCGGCGACTTCGTAGGCGTCGATCACGTAGAATTTGAGTTTCTTTTCGATGAGGGTATTTTGTACTTCGTAGGGCAGGTGTTCCCAGACTTGATCTGTGGGGAAGATGCTGTTGAGAAGGAAGATGCCGCCGGGCTTGGCGTATTTGAGCATATCCAGGCGCTCCAGGAAGGAGAACTGATGGCAAGCCATGAAGTTGGCATCGTTTTGTCCGATCAAATAGGGCGAAGGGATGGGCTTGGGGCCAAAGCGCAGGTGCGAGATGGTCACGGAGCCTGCTTTTTTGGAGTCGTAGACGAAAAAGCCCTGGGCGTTGTGTTCAGTTTCTTCACCGATGATCTTGATCGAGTTCTTGTTGGCGCCGACAGTACCATCAGAGCCGAGACCAAAGAACACGCAGCGTACGGTCTCTTCCGGTTCAATGGTGAAGCTGGGGTCGAAATCGATGCTGGTGTGGGTGAGGTCGTCGTTGATACCCACGGTGAAATGATTCTTGGGTTTGTCTTTTGCCATTTCGTCGAAGAGACCCTTGACCATGGCGGGTGTAAATTCCTTGGAAGAAAGCCCAAAGCGGCCGCCGATGATGCGCGGGGTGCTGCTGAAAGGAGCAATCCCGTCTGCCAGGCCTTCGCTGACAGCGGTAACAACATCTTGATACAATGGTTCGCCTGCGCTGCCAGGTTCTTTGGTGCGGTCGAGGGCAGCAATGACCTTGACGGTCTTGGGCAGAGCCTGCAAGAGGTGTTTGACGGAGAAGGGGCGGAAGAGGTGAACGGTGATCACACCAACCTTGTCGCCCTGCTCGGCCAGGAATTGTGCTGTGGCTTCGGCGGTATCTGCGCCGGAACCCATCAAAATGATGACACGTTCTGCATCAGGAGCGCCAGCATAATCAAAGAGGTGATAATGACGGCCGACGATCTCGCCGAATTTATCCATGGCTTCCTGGACAATCGCGGGGGTCTTTTCATAGTAAGGATTGACTGTCTCGCGCGCCTGGAAGAAGACATCCGGGTTCTGGGCAGTACCGCGAATGGAAGGGTGATCAGAAGAGAGCCCGCGCTGGCGGTGTTCAATGACCAGTTGGTCATCGATCATGGCGCGCATGTCAGATTCGTCCAGCAATTCAAGTTTGGAGACTTCATGGGAGGTGCGGAAGCCGTCAAAGAAATGCAGGAAGGGCACACGGCTTGCGAGGGTCGATGCCTGTGCGATGAGGGCCATGTCATGGGCTTCCTGCACAGAGCGGGAGGCGAGCATGGCAAAGCCGGTGCCGCGGGCCGCAGTGACATCCGAATGGTCACCGAAGATGGAAAGGGCCTGGGCAGCCACAGAGCGGGCTGACACATGGAAAACTGCCGCAGTCAATTCGCCGGCGATCTTGTACATATTGGGGACCATCAACAACAAGCCCTGGGATGCAGTGAAGGTCGTGGTGAGCGCGCCAGTGGTCAACGCACCATGCACAGCGCCTGCTGCGCCGCCTTCAGCCTGCATTTCGGTTACACTGGGGACGGTTCCCCAAATGTTCGGGATCCCTTTTGCTGCCCAGGCGTCAGCATGTTCTCCCATCGGAGAGGAGGGTGTGATCGGGTAAATGGCAATTACTTCGTTTAGCCGGTAAGCGGTATATGCTACGGCTTCGTTCCCGTCAATCGTTACCTTTTTTCGATTCATGAAATATACTCCGTAAAATTGTGATAGTTTGAAGGCAATTTATGCTAGCCGGAATTGCTGTCTGTACAATTAGCCACTTTATATTTTATCGCTTAAACAGTAATACAGGAAGGTTATATTGTTCCTTAATTGACCTGTGTCTTGTCATATTGTGCGTGTGACATTGGAATCACTGATTCCTCACGTTCCCCTTTGCTGTCATTACGAGTGCACCGCATCCCTTTTTGCTGTCATTGCAAGCGAAACAATCTTCTTGATCGAGCAAGCAAGTCATTCGATCTACCTTGTAATAATCAAGCTTTACGCTTGATCAAAGGCCTTCTTGGCCGGATTCAAATCCTTCCTTCTCAAATTGCCTAAACGCACGCTTTCCTCTATAATGATAAAGGTATGTATCGAGAAAGAGAGCCAACAGTGGGTGGACACGCGACGGTGTTAACGATTGCGTACCGGCCCGAAAAGGTAGTTATTCCCCTGAATATCGAAGGCTGAAATGGATGCTTATGTTCACATTGCCGTAGGCGCAGCTATCGGGGTCCTCACAAAAAGCACGGCAGCCCTGGTTTTTCCAGCCATTGACGAGGAATGCGGTCCGTCCGTTTTATGCAAACTTGCCCGCTCCATAGAATGGGCCACAGTGTACGGGACGGGGCTTACTGGCGGTGTGATTTCCCATGTCTTGTTGGATACGCTGCCGCACGGCGATTATCTGGCCCATTATGGATTGCTGCTCCCCGATTCGTTGTGGCTGCTGCGCGAGTTTCTGGCCGCGCTGCTTATCCTGCTGTTGATCATCATCGGACTGCGTGGACGGATCAGGCTTGTTGCCCTGGTCGCCGGTATAGGAGGGGCGCTGCCCGATCTTGATAACCTGGCGATAGGCATGGGCTGGATCGAACGCAGCCAGGCATTATCTCCTTCGCACAGCGGCGTCTGGCCGCAAGGGCAGAATCTCGGTGCCATTAGCCTTGTGTGTGAGATGGGGGTTTTCCTGCTGGCGTTGGGGTACCTGTATTTTTACGGCCGGCGGCAGTCCGGGTAGTAGTCTGTTAGCCTTCTCAGATGAAGTGCGTGGACAAATATCATGCCCGCAGCCGCGCAGGTGCGCTGCACATTGTGTACAGCGTATCCAGCACCCGCCCCGCCACAGGCTTTACGGCAATCTTCAACCCATTACCGCAAAACCGCGCCTTGAGCGAAGTGCGGCGATCTCCTTGCAGAGTTGGGGATTGCTCACCTGCACTTCCCGGGGAGTGCTGCCTGGCAGGCAATGACAGATCCGGGCTTCTCTCCGGAGGAGGCGGGGGCGTTTTTTCTGCAGCTCTCAATACGCTGGCAAATCTTACTTCCAGCTACACCCCATCCTGACCTGCGCTGTACAATGTTCCCCATTTTTCTGGCGAAAAACAGGGAAGGCATTTATCGACTTTGTAAACGATGAATATTTGATGCCTTGCCTGGTTTTATCCAGCCAGGGGTGCGTTCGCTTTTGAACGCGCCGAAGATCACCCCGGGGGTTAAAAGGCTCCGAATTGGAGTTTGCCTTTTGGTGCGTTGCCGCGTCTGCGGCTAACGCACCCTACGCATGGCGATTTTGTAGGCGCAGGAGGGGGAAGGGGACGCGAAGCGGTTTCGCAGGAGCAGCAGGCGAAGCCCCTGCGCAGCGGGGGGGGTTATTTTTCTTTTGTCATTTGCTGCGCCAACTGCTCCCACCCCTCCAGGCCGGGGGGCAGGCCGATTTGTGGGGCGAGGTTTTCCAGGGCCTGCAATGCCTGAGCCAGCCCCATCGGTTTGGCGATTCTATACACCGTCACCCAGGCACTGACCGCTTGC
>JAIOTF010000176.1 GCA_021107195.1 Anaerolineaceae bacterium
AACAGGCGCAGCTTGCAGGTCTCCACCGCCTCTTCCATGATGTCCACCCCATACAGGTTATGAATGGTGATGGTCTTGTAAATATAGTATTTGGAGTTAGCGTGTTCTTGTATCTGTTGCAAGACCGCCTTAAAATCCTTGAACTTGTCGGGGTGGTCCTGCGGCCCCAGGGTAGAAACGTAATGCTCCATCTGTTCAATGCAGTCTTCATACAGCGGCTCGAGGATGTTCATCGCAGCAAACAAAAAGGCGCCGGACCCCACCGTCGGGTCCAGGATCTTGATGCTGGTCAGCGCCTTCCAGAAAGCACGCACCAGCTCCGGCCCTTCTGCGCGCTGGATAACGTCCTGTGCAAACAGTTCAATGTCCAGGTTGTAGGTGATCAAATCATTGATCTCGCGCACTTCGCCAGCAGCCAATTTTGCTTTCACCTCTTCACAACGCTGGCGGCGTGCCGCCGTCTCGCGCCAGATCTCCGTTGGCAGGGCAAATTCTTCCGGCGTCGGCGTATTCCATTTTGTGCGCTGGCTGACGTCATTAATACCAGCCGCAATCTCGAGCGGTAGGGACAAGTCACAGCCTTTCTGCACCGCCGGGTAAATATAGCGCTCCGGTTCAGCTTGCAGCAGGTCCCATACAGAGCGTTGCCCTTCAAAGGCAATTTTGCATTTCTTCTGCGCCTGGTCAAACAACCAGGGGATGATCGTATTGCGGCTGATATAACCGGTGATGTCCTCCTTGGTGTAATACGCCCCCATCTGTTTCTGGTTGATGTATTTCTCAAAGATGTACCCCAACACATCAGGGTTGATCTCGTTTTCCTGTTGGGTGGGACGATCATCCAGATGCCAGCGGTATTGGTCAAAGAACGCAAAAAGCTGGTCGAAGGCCTTGTCCGGGATCTGAATAGCCTGACCATATTGTCTCTCAAGCTGGTGCGGCTGGAAAATGCCGCCGTTTAAATAAGGTATATCCCCCAGCAGGCGGCGGGTGGCCGGGTCGCGCTCCGCTTCCTTTTGGGCAAACCCGTTGAAAAACAAGGGGCAAAGAAAGTCCTTATAAAATTTATCCTGTCCATTATCCTTGCTTTTCCCCAGTTGATCGCGCAGGTAATTCCGGTTATCGTTCAGAAACCCTTGTTTCTGAATAAAATAGACAAACATCAACCGGTTGAGAGTCACTGAAACATACCAGGCTTTCATATCCTCCTCTGGAATGCCTTTCAGGAATTTCATCAACGCCGTGTGTTCCTTTTTGAACACATCATAGAATCTTCTGGTAACACGGTCCACGTCAAAATTGCTGCGAACCCGCGACAGCACCTCAATTGGCGAAAGCGTTTCTTCTTCGTCAAAAGAGAAAGAAATCGTCTCGAGGCGCTGGCACAGGTCATCATTGGCATCAAAAACATGCGCACGGATCGTCTTACCAGGGTCCCGCCACACAAAGAACCATTTCTGTGCGGTTTGTGCAATGTCAGTAAAGATGATGAAATTCTCGTGTGCAGCCTTGCGCAGTTCAGCATGAATTTTCTTTTGTGTTGCTCGGTTAGGAATCTGCTCATTACGACATTCGTATACCACCATCAGACGCTTTCGAGCAACCGGCACCAAGTCATACTCTACTTCATTGACTTTAATTGGAACCGCACGGCTGCGCTCATTGTCCCAACCCATTTCCCGAATGAAAAGCTTCTTGAAATCAAATTGATTGAGGTGCTGTTTCACGCGTGCAGTATTTAAGTTTGGCATGGTTGGCTCGCTTATTTATTGATCTGGGTATTTTCTGGCTTCAGCTTCTAAGCTCATTCTTCTTGCATTCTCAACCCCATCGAACAGATCACCTTGGGTTCTTCTTGTGGTGCAGTTTCGTCGGGCACATTGCACAGCATATCTTCGCTGCGCAGGTTGATCAACAATTGCGCCAACTCTTCGTCACTGATCCCAGCTTTAATTTGTCGATTGATGGTGTCTTTAGCGGTACCCCGCAAAGGATATTGATAAATATCGGTGATCGTGTTCTGCAAATCCTGTGTATCCCATAATGTTCCACTTACCTGGTTGGCATAGCGTTTGAGGCGTTCATAACACTTAAAGCGAGCACCGGAAGGCCGGCCTAATTGTCCGCCGGTGAGTAAAGCAGCATTCTCAATCAGTAGATCGACGGCTTTCCCTACCAGCTTATGATGATCTTCTGAGCGTTCCGAAGCAGGTGTGTCTATCGAACAGGCTGCCGCTTGAAGAATTTCATATTGTGATTCACTGACCCGCTTGCCCTGTTCGTCCAACCAGACCAATGCATCATTCCCCAATGCTGATCGCATGTAAACCAGCACACCTTGAGGGTGGGCAATCGTTCCAGTGTGGGCTTTGGCCGAGTAAACCACATCCGGCATCTTTTCCACCTGCTTTGTGAGATCAGGATTGGCATCTGTAGCATTCTTCCATATCTGGTATGCATACGAAGCCAGGTCAACATCCCGGTCATCTTCCCCATCCAGAATACCGGACTTTTCATTATACAGATTGATCAGGTTCTGGTTATTGCCGTCATCTTCAAAGAAAGCCTCGTCGCTGCCTACTACCTCTCCGTTTGTTTGCAGCCGGTTGCGCACCCTGTCGCGCAGGCGCAGAATGCGCTCTACGCCATCTGCCGGCAGGAAAGAATAACAAAAAATTTGATCACTTTTTTGTCCAATGCGATCCACACGTCCTGCACGCTGGATCAGGCGAATAATCGCCCAGGGAAGATCATAATTCACGACAATCGCACAATCCTGTAAATTCTGCCCTTCCGAGAGCACGTCCGTGGCAATCAGAACGCGCAGCTCGCTTTCCGGGGAAATCTTGTCCGCCTTTTCATTGCTGCGCGGACTGAACTGCCAGGCAAGCGCAGTTGGGTTTGCAGTATCACCCGTTACCCCTTCCAGTTTCTGTAGTCCCCTTGCTTTCAAATTGGATTCAAGGTAACGAACAGTATCCGCAAACTGGGAGAAAATGATCAGTTTATCTTGACCATAAGCAGTTTTCAACAAACGTTCCAATTCATTTAGTTTAGTATCCAATTGCGGCTGCCATTGGCCACAGGAACTGAGAATACTCAAAATCGCATCTGCGTCACTTTGCAGATGTTTGGCCAGTTGCTTTGTAAAGAATTCTGATTCAATCCATTCAAATCTTTTCGAATAACGATTTTGATAATCCTGATAAACATTCGCAGCCCGCTCCATAAAATCCCGTCCGGTCAGCTCAATGTCCAGGTCTTGTTGGTCTGCAAATTCAATGTCTTCGGATTCTTCCTCACC
>JAIOTF010000108.1 GCA_021107195.1 Anaerolineaceae bacterium
CGGCCATTACTTTTAGTTTTGCAATGACTTTCTTGGAGATGTTCTTTTTTAGTTTTGCGATGCTGCGTTTGGCTTGGATAGATTAGCGAGAAACGTTCAGCGGCAAATCTTCAAAGTCTACTACACCCGGGATGACACGAAAGGCGGGAGGTAAAAGGTCCTGACAATATTCCTGGATGAGAACCTTGCGTGCAAACAGTTGGAGACCATCATTCTTGCGCGGCGTGAGTACACTCCGATTGGGTGATGACGGGATATACAGTAAAGCGTAGAGTTGAACGGGGGCATCAATGACGATATGAGTGTGGGCTAGTTCGCCTTCATAATCCAGGGTGAATTGCTTGTAAAAATCAGTGTATTGCTCTTGTTTGATTTCCTGGGGTGTTTGACGCCACAAAGCTGTCTGGCGATTAACCTGTTCATCTGATTCCCCGATATAGATGGGATAGGGGATATAGTCAGAGTGTTTTTTGATGATCTGTTTGAGACGATATTCTTGTGTGTATTCCTGGGCATCTTCCTTGAGCTTGATGACAATCTCTGTGCCGCGTTCTTTATTTTCTGCCGTCTCAATGGAAAAAGTGTCGCCGCCGGTGGAGAACCAACTGGTTGTGGATGCTTCAGGACGGCAGGAACGGGAAGTCACTTTGATCCATTCGGCAGCCATAAAAGCTGAATAAAAGCCGACGCCGAATTGTCCAATGATCTCCGTAATTTTCCGCTCACCTTTTTGTGCAGCCTCGAGAAATGTGCGCGCACCAGAATGAGCGATTGTTCCCAGATCTTCAATCATCTCAGAATCCGTCATGCCAATGCCAGTATCGCGGATGGTTACTGTTTTTTCATCAGGGTTGGTTGTGATCCATATTGCCAGTTCAGCATTCGGGTCCTGGACATCCCTGTTGGTCAACATTTCAAAACTTATCCGAGTCAGCGCATCTGATGCATTGGAAATCAATTCGCGGATGAAAACATCGCGATCTGTATAGAGGGAGTGGATGAGGATATCCAGTAGTTGGCGCGTTTCTGCTTTGAAGGGAATGAATTGAGGTTCATGCAGGTTTTCTTTTTGATCGTTGGTCATAAGGCTCTCTCCGAGAAATGTGTGCCGGTTTGTTCGCTGGAAACGTCAGCAATATGTAATAAAAATGAAAAGCGGCACATAGAATAGATTCGTAATTGCTAAAAGGCTTACGGGATTAATATACAGCAAGATAGTTAGAATTATATAAGCGTACGAAAAAGCTTTCAAATCCGCACGCTTATATGCGTGTAGTTATTACAAACAAAAACTGAAGGGGTTAAATATTATTCATTTTGATAGCGCTGTCTGATTTTTGGGATCAGGTACTCTTCAAAAGCACGCTGCATATCGTATTCGGGCTTCCAGCCCCAGTCGCGACAGGCGGCAGAATCGTTAATTTCGGCGGGCCAGGAATCAACGATCTTTTGCCGGCTTTCATGTGGTTTGAAGGTGATCTCTGCATCGGGAAAGGCTTTGATGACAGTATTTCTAAATTCTTCGGCAGTCGGAGAGAAGCTGGTGACATTGTATACCAACTGATTAAGAGAGTCTCGCGGGGCAGCCCAAAGGTCTACCAAAGATTTGACTGCGTCAGGCATGACCATGAAAGGTAAGCGTGTGTCTGGCCGGACGAAACATTCGTAGGGAGTGCCTTCGGCAGCATGATGGATCATTTCGGGGCCATAGTCACTGGTACCGCCTGTAGGCAAGGTGACGGCGCTGATCAAGCCCGGGAAGCGGATTGCGCGGAAATCGATTGTGTGCATATCTTTGTCTGCGGCGAGTTGACGATAGAAGAGGGTGTAATAACGCCCCAGTTGTTCGCAGTAGAGTTTGTTGCATCCATACATTGTCGTCGGATTCAGCCATTCATATTCTTTAACTTTGCCAACCTTCTCTTTTGTTTGCAGGTCTGGCAAACCATAAGCGGCGATTGAACTCGGGTAAAGGAATTTGACTGATCTGCCTTGCCAACGGGCTTGTTCTACGGCCAGCCGCAGCAGATTCAACGTTCCTTCCACATTGACCCTATGGGCGGCCTCGGGGTTATACTCTGCTTTTGTAGAAAGAATGGACGCCAGGTGATAGATGGTTCTGATCTCGTATTCAGCAACCAGACGGCCAAGGAGCATGCTGTCGAGGATATCTCCCTGAATAAAACGATGACAGTAAGGCTGCAATCGGGGGTCCAATTGCTGGACATCCAACGCGAGCACCTGGATATTCTCGTTTTCTCTCAGGTGCATGATCAGTCCGTGGCCGATCTCGCCATTGGCACCGGTTATCAAAACAACTTCTTTACGCATTTTAATTTTTCCTCTCTCTTGAGATTTAGGAAGCTTGGCAAGGTGCAATGAAGTCCGATGGTGAAACGATGCATGTATTTATTTTACTTGCGAATTTGTGAGGAGAGATGAAAAGAACCCCTGATTTTCAGGGGTTCTTTTGTATGGTTATTGATGGTTATGCGGCAGCTTTGTTTTTCTTGAACCAGGTTTTCCATTCCTTCTTTTCCCAAATTACAAGGGTTGGAGCGGCAATGAAAATGGAGGAGTATGTTCCACTGAACATGCCGACTAGTAACAGAATGGCAAATTCTTGCAAGGTTGCTCCGCCAAACAATGCAAGTGCTAACAACATGAACTCCGAGGTCATCAATTGAGTGTTGATCGAGCGGCCCAGGGTTTGGATGATGGAGTGGTTTGCCAGGGTTTCAAAATCCAGCTTGCGGTAAATACCGCGATTCTCGCGCATGCGGTCAAAGACCACGATTTTATCCTGCACTGAAAAACCAATAACGGTTAGAACAGCAGTGAGGGCGAGCGAGTCGAACTGCCATCCCCACAGCTTGCTGCCAATGGCAGATAGAGAAAGCACGATCAAGAAGTCGTGGGTCATTGCCAAGATGGCACATATGCCATAGCGAAAGGCGTGCGGCACACCACGAAACGCAAACGTCATGTAGACGATCACACCAAGGGCGGCAACAGCAACTGCCAGGAATGCGCGGCTGGTTACTTCTTGACCAATGGCAGGTGAGACGTTATCAAAGATGAGTACGGTTACCTGGTCTGAGAAGGTTGTTTCCATGACGTTCACAACTTCCACCTGCTGCTCATCGCCGAGTTTGGAGGATTGGATGATCAGAACGCCATTCCCTGTGGTTTTAATTTGCACATCCTGAATGCCAAGGTCGTTGTACAGGGCAATAACTTCGGTTGGCTGGGGAGCTGCGCCAGACTCAAATTGCACCTCGAGCAGGCTGCCGCCTTTGAAATCGATCGATAACGGCAAACCGCCGCCGGTGGCTAAAATGAGCATACCGGGGATGATCGCCAGAAGTGAAATGGCAAAGAAAATGTATCGTTTACCTAGAATATCCATAGCGCCATCCTTTAAGAAGCACCAAACCGCTTCACGTTCTTTTCGTGATCAGTGGTGTTTGTGATTTGTAAAGCAATATCAAGATAGGTCCGTGTGACAAAGATTGCACAGAATAAGGAGACAGCAACACCGATTGCCAATGTTACAGCAAATCCTTTGACAGTGCTGGCCCCAAATGCAGAACCAAACCAGAAGAGAATAAGAGAGGTGATCAAGGTCGCCAGGTTTGAATCCCGGATGGATGGCCATGCCCGTGTCCAGGAAAGAGTTATTGCCTGACCTAATTTTCGCCCCGAGCGGAGTTCTTCTTTGAGGCGCTCAAAGATGAGAATATTGGCATCTAATGCGCCACCCGTGCTTAACATTAAACCGGCTATGCCGGGCAGGGTTAAGGTGACCGGAATTAGCTTGAAGAGTGCCATGGTAATCAAGCCATAGGTTGCTATCGACAGCATAGCGATTGCGCCAGGGAGCCGGTAGTAGATGACCATGAACAGAGTGATGATGATCATGCCAACGATTCCAGCCAATAAACTCTTGCTCAATGAGTTTTTGCCGAGAGTAGGCCCAATTATGCGGCTTTCAACAACTTTGAAGGGGATCGGCAAGGAGCCATAACGAAGTTGGATAGCCAGGTTGTTTGCAGTTTCATAGGTGAAATTACCCGTGATGATGCCGCTGCCCTGGGTGATCGCCGACTCAATGCGCGGTGATGAGATAACCTTGTTGTCGAGGACAATTGCTAAATATTTGCCTATATTGTTGGAAGTGTGCTCGGCAAAAATTTGACCGCCTTCGTCGTCAAGAGCAAACTGAACAACGATCTCGCCGATTTGATTTTGGGTAACAGCAACTTCCTTGAGATTGGCGCCGGTCATAACCGTGTGGAAAACGGGAGGGGCTTCGCCTGTCAGATCATCTGGCTGAGTTAATTGCTGGCCGGCAAAATCTGTGAGGACTTCTGTGCCAGGATTGAGGAAGGTCGTGCCGATATCGACAAACTCGAGTTGTCCAACCTCTTTGAGAACGGCGATGACCTCGTCTGTTTTTTCCAGACCAGGAAATTCACCTACAATACGGCGTGTGCCAGCTATCTGAAAAGTGACTTCGCTAACGCCTAAACCATTGCTGCGGTTTTCGAGGATCTGGCGGGCATTCTGCATATCAGCCGGGCTGATTTCAGCATCTTCAGGAAGGTCAGCTTCCAGCAGCACCTGCAATCCGCCTTGCAGATCCAGTCCAAGTACGGTGTCCAGGTTGCGGTTGGTATTGCCGATGTGGATTCCCGGGTTGTTGGGAAGATCAATCCATATGACAACAGCAAGTAACAGGAGGATCAGGGCTAATTTTATATGTCTTTGTTTCATTCGTTCAAGGCCTCCGAAAAATGACAAATGCCAGCCAGTGGCTGGCGCTTTGGTAAATTATACCGCCTTTTTTGAAAAGAGGAGTAAAAATAGGCAATCACTTTTCAGATTGCGTGATCTTTTTCTGGTTTTCAATAAACTGGAGTGCCTGAGAGAGGACGTTTTCTGGGCTAAGGTTAGTTGTGTCCAGATATAGAGCGGCGTTTTGGCGCGCGTGGCGAAGCCGGTGGTGTTGTTCCTGGTAATCTTTCAAATCCCAATCTTGTTTTCTGCGCCTCATGGATTCTTCGAAGGAGACATCAAGAAAGATCAAGATATCTGGAGATGTCAAAAGTTCCCACATAGCGGGAACGAAGGAGTGTTCCTGAGCGATATGTTTTGCGGATATGCCCAGATCTGACAATTTTTTTATGAGGGTGGTTTTTCCAGCTGCACAAGGTCCTACGATGCCGATCACTGTGCGACCCATAAGGGGGCCTCAGGACGGCGTCTGCAACGGCGGGACAGGCAGACGGACTACCATGCGGCGGATTTGATCGGTTTCATCTGGCAAGACTCGCAAAACGACAACGCTGGTGTCGTCGTTGGGCCGGTTTTGGTCCAGCCGCATTGCCTCTGCAAGAATGGTGTCGGCGATGTGTTGAGCGGAGGGTTCCATTTCCTCGAGCAGGCATTCCAGGAGGGTACCGATATTCATTGAGAGGCCGTATCTTTCACCGGCGAAGATGAGCCCATCGGTAAAGATGACGATGGTGGTTCCGCTGCGCAATGAGAATTCAGAAATGGTGGGGCGGATGTTGCGCGAGGTGCCAATGGGTTTTGATTCTGAGGTGATCTTGTCAATATTGTCGTTTTGGGCTATGTATACCGGGGTTGGTGAATTGCGGGTGATGACCAGGGTGCCGGTTTCCAGGTCGGCAGAAAGAATGCTCAAGCAAGCGGTTACTTTACCGTTTTTTTCTGTATAGAGATAATCGGATGCAGCGCGGGCTGCGGCCCCGTCCCGCACGCCTTCCGAGAGCAGGGCGAGGACTTTGCGAACTACAAGGGTGGAAGACGCTTTTGCGCCACGACCAGAGGATTGCCCATCAGCGATCACTACTGAAATACCGCCGTTTGGTCGTTCAACAATCTCGATTGTATCGCCACTTTCTGACGATGCGTATTTATTGATCTTGGCAACTGCTATTTGGATTTCCATATCTTTATTTTAATACAGTTTTGGCAGATTGGTGAAGCAATTTGGGAAATTCTCTATCAGAATTTTATTTCATTATTCGCGGAAATCAGGCCTTGACCGTACAAGTATTCTTTTGTATAATTGGCAAGCTTGTTTGAAAAAAGTTAGGTGCAATCATTTACAGGAGTAAATAATGGGTCCGCTTCCAAAACGTAAAATTTCCAAAGGTCGTCGGGATCGCCGACGGGCAAATGATGCTTTGAAACCTTCACACTTGGTGCAGTGCAGTAACTGCGGTGAGATGCGTTTGCCCCATACCGTTTGCCCGAATTGTGGGCATTACAAAGGCCGCGAAGTTATCTCGATAGAAGGAAAATAGCGTAATCCTCTTTGTTAAGAGAGCTGCCCCTGTATTCCGGATGAATTTCCGACAGGGGTTTTTGCTTTAATGCGGCAACGAAAAAATAAACAGGGCAGATTCATATCTGCCCTGTTCGGGTTTTTATTAAACTATTCTTGTTTCATTTTCAGATAGGCTTCCATATAGCCG
>JAIOTF010000391.1 GCA_021107195.1 Anaerolineaceae bacterium
TCTGAAAGGGATTGAACGTTTGGGAATCCCTTCTATTATGGTCACCGATGGGCCGCATGGGCTGCGCAAACAGGCTGGAGGCAGCGATCACATTGGTCTCAGCGACAGTGTCCCGGCCACTTGCTTTCCCACCGCGTCGGCACTGGCTGCTACCTGGAACTGCGACCTGATTTATGAAGTTGGTGCGGCCCTGGGAGAAGAATGCCGGGCAGAAAAAGTTGGTGTGCTCCTGGGGCCGGGTGCCAATATTAAACGCTCACCCCTGTGTGGCCGTAACTTTGAATACTTCTCGGAAGATCCCTACCTGACCGGCAAAATCGCAAAAAGCCACATCAATGGCGTGCAGAGTCAGGGGATTGGCACATCGTTAAAACATTATGCGGTCAACAACCAGGAATATCGCCGTATGACGATTGAGGCGGTTTTGGATGAGCGAGCGCTGCGGGAGATTTATCTGTCAGGATATGAAATTGCCGTCAAAGAAGCGCAACCCTGGACAGTGATGTGTGCTTATAACAAAGTCAACGGCACGTATTGCTCTGAAAACGAAATCCTGATGACTGACATTCTCAAAGAAGAATGGGGGCATGAAGGGTTGGTTGTCACCGATTGGGGCGCAATGAACGATCGTGTGGATGGATTGCAAGCAGGCGTTGAACTCGAAATGCCTGGGGCTCCTAATGGCAACGACGCAAAAATTGTGGCCGCTGTGCAATCCAGACAATTGGACGAAGCCATTTTGGAGTATGCTGTTGAACGCATTCTGACGATGATCTTCAAAGCGGAAGAAACGCTTTCACAGGATTTTGTCTGCGATTGGCAAGCTCACCACGCGCTGGCGAGAAGTGCCGCCGGAGAGGGGGCGGTGCTGCTCAAGAACGCAGAGCGCATTTTACCGATACAGGAAAACATAAAAATTGCTTTGATCGGCAGGTTTGCCAGGATACCCCGCTATCAGGGAGCCGGAAGTTCGTTGATGAACCCCACTCAGTTGGATAATCTTTATGACGAAATCGTCAAACTTGTCGGGGATGAAAACCTCCAATATGCACCCGGTTATACTGAAAAGGGTGACTTTGCTGACGAGGCACTGATCCGGGAAGCAATCGAAATCAGCAAAGCAGCGGATGCAGTTGTCATTTATGCAGGTCTGACGGATCGGTACGAGACCGAGGGGTTAGACCGCGAACACATGAAAATGCCGCCTGGGCATGATGCGCTCATTCAAAAGATTGCCGCGGCCCATGCCAGGGTGGTGGTGGTTTTGAGCAACGGCTCCCCCGTTGAAATGCCCTGGGCAGCGAGCGTGAAGGGGATTTTGGAAGGCTATCTGGGTGGACAAGCCGGTGCCGGTGCGATAGCTGATATCCTCTTTGGAAAAGTCAACCCGAGCGGCAAACTGGCAGAAACCTTTCCGCTCAGGCTGGAAGATAATCCATCCTATTATTATTTTCCCGGCGGACCTGAAACCGTTGAATATCGCGAGAGCATCTATGTGGGGTACCGATACTACGATACTGTTAAGCAGGATGTGCTGTTTCCCTTTGGTCACGGACTGAGTTACACGAGTTTTGGGTACAGTGATCTTGAGGTGAAGCAACCCCAAATCCCCGACGGCGAATCGTTTATTGTCACATTAAAGGTAAAGAATACTGGAAAGGTGACGGGTAAAGAGGTTGTGCAGCTTTATGTGCGCGACGTTGAATCAACAGTGTTCCGTCCCGAGAAGGAACTCAAGGGATTTGCCAAAGTTGAGCTGAAACCCGGCGAAGAAAGCGATGTGACGATTGAACTGGGCCGCCGCGCTTTTGCTTATTACGACACCGAACGCAAGGAGTGGACTGTGGAAGCTGGCGATTTTGAGATACTGGTCGGTGCATCATCGCAAGACATTCGTCTCAGGGCGACCGTTGAAGTTAACTCCGCGGATAAAACTATTTCTGCAACAAACAGCAAAAAACTTGCGGCGTATACCAACTTTTCCAAAGGCGCGCCTGTCAGCCAGGGGGATTTTGAAGCGCTGCTTGGCAAGCATGTTCCGCCTAATCAGGTTACAAAGAAAGGCGGCTACACCATAAACACCTCCATCAGCGACCTGAGCGGGTCGTTTATCGGCCGACAGCTTTTTGGCGTGATGAAAAAGCAAGTCTCAAAAATGATCGCGGGGCAGGAAGATACTCCCACAGCCATGCTGATGGAAGCCATGATCCATGATATGCCTTTGCGCGGCATGCTGATGATGGGTGAAGGACCTCTCAATCGCGAAATGCTGGATGCGCTGGTCATCATAATGAACGGCAGGTTCTTCAAGGGGTTTGGGAGCTCGGAAGAAGTAAGCGTTTGCCATAGCGGAACCAGGAGCGCAGGCTGAGCTTGTTGATATCATGCCCGGGTGGGTAAGCCGGAGCGATTTTAGGCACTAATGACATAGTGATGGTGTTTTAGAAAAGGACACAAAACCTACATGACAATTATCAGCTACATTCTGATTGGTCTGGCGGCATTCTTCGGCGGGGCGGTGAATGCTCTGGCCGGCGGCGGCACGCTGATCACTTTTCCGATGATGACGGCGGTGGGCATCCCTCCCGTTTCGGCCAATGTGACTAACACTATTGCATTGGTGCCGGGATATTTTGGTGCAGTACTTGCCCAACGCAAAGACATGAAAGGCCAGGAGCGCCGCATGCGCATCCTGCTCCCGGTCTCGGCGCTTGGCGGGCTGCTCGGGGGCATCCTTCTTATTCGTATAGATGAATCCGTTTTTGACACACTGGTTCCGTATCTGATCCTGCTGGCGACGATTTTGCTGGCGGTGGGCGCACCCTTGCGCAAATGGATTGCGAGAACTGAAACGGCTGCCTCCCCGGAAAAATGGGCGCCCTTGCCAATCGGATTGGCGGCTATTTATGGCGGCTATTTTGGAGCAGGCCTGGGTGTGATCACGCTGGCTGTGCTGGGATTACTGTATAACGATAGCATTACGCGGCTGAATGCCCTGAAACAGAGTATTTCTTTCACTGTTAATATGGCGGGCGCTATATTTTTTATCTTTTCGGGGAGGGTTTACTGGACTGCGGCGTTGGTTATGGCTGTCTTCGCCCTGGCCGGCGGTACGCTTGGCGGCCGCCTGGCAGGGAAAGTTCAACCCCAGGTGCTGCGCAGGGCGATCGTGGTGATCGGCCTGGTGGTGTCTGTGATCTATTTCATTCGCTGATTGGTTTTGAATGGGAAGCTTCTCTGCTCTTCAAATTTTCTTCCGCATTTGATACAATTAAATTAATGACAACGAAACCGATACTACGAAGTGATGGACGCGCAGCCGATGCGCTGCGCACAGTGCGGTTCACGCCGGATTATGTCGAATATCCGGAAGGTTCCGTATTGATTGAGATGGGCAAAACCAGGGTTTTGTGCAATGTGACAATTGAGGAAGGTGTGCCCCAATGGATGATCGGCCGCGGCAGGGGCTGGCTGACTGCGGAGTATGCCATGCTGCCGCGCGCAACCCATACCCGCTCCAGGCGCGAGACCAACGGCCTCAAAGGGCGCACTCAGGAGATACGCCGTCTGATCGGGCGCTCGCTGCGCGCCGCCGTGGACCTTGAACAGTTGGGGGAACGCACGATCCTCGTTGATTGCGATGTGCTGCAGGCCGACGGCGGTACGCGCACTGCTTCGGTCAACGGCGGTTATGTGGCTGTCGGGTTGGCCTTGCAGCGCCTTGCCGTTCAAGGGGTTATCCCTGCTGCGGCATTGTCAGCGCCGGTGGCCGCAGTCAGCGTGGGCAATATCGACGGTCACCCTCTTCTGGATCTTTGCTATGAGGAAGATCACCAGGCTGAGGTTGATCTGAATGTCGTGATGACGGCAGCCGGGCGCTTCATTGAGGTGCAGGGAACCGCCGAAGGCGAGCCCTTCGATCGCCGGATGCTGGATGCGATGCTGACATTGGCAGAGAAAGGCATCGCGGAAATCATCACCATGCAGCGTCAGGC
>JAIOTF010000236.1 GCA_021107195.1 Anaerolineaceae bacterium
TACATACGATATGGCATGATTGCTGCCATGATAAAAAGGCAACAAAAGGAGACAACATGCTTTCAGGAATTGGTTTAGGCGAAATATTATTGATCGCTTTGGTGGTTTTGTTGGTGTTTGGCGTCGGCCGCATCACCAAGGTTGCCGGTGAATTAGGGAGCGGCATCAATGCCTTCCGCAAAGGATTAAAAGGCGATATAAACGAGGAAGAATCCAACAACGAAAAATGATCTTCGCTGATCTTTTGTAACTTTCCGGCCGGAGGCGGTTTTCGCACCGCTTCTCCGGCTGCTTGCTGAATTCACCTCAAGCAAACTATCACCAGCAGGACAGATGATGCTGAAAAGCAAACAAGCACAAGAAAACCCCCGGCCCAACAAGGAAAAAAAAGCCAGAAATCCTTCTGATGAAAAAATGAGGTCCATCTGGGATCATTTGGATGAGCTGCGCGCCCGCCTGCTGAAAATCTTGCTGGGTTTGGTTGCCACGACCCTTGTGAGTCTGCTGGCGGCCAACCAGCTGATGATCCTGCTGGCAGCCCCGATTGGCGGGCTGGAAAACTTGCAATCCATCGAAGTCACTGAGAATGTTTCTGTTTTCATGCGGACATCCCTGCTGGCCGGTTTTATCCTGGCCCTGCCCTTCACCCTGTACCAATTAATGGCCTTCGTCAGCCCCGGGCTGGAATCAAAAGAACGCAGATGGATCTTTCTCTCCATCCCTTTTGCCACCCTGCTGTTCGTCGGCGGCGTGCTTTTCGCTTACTTTATCATGCTGCCTGCCGCAGTGCCATTTCTGGTTTCGTTCATGGGGGTCGAAACCGTGCCGCGTCTGTCCAACTATATGCAATTCACCCTGAACATCATCTTTTGGATCGGGGTCTGTTTCGAAATTCCATTGGTGATGTTCATCCTGGCAAAGCTCAAACTGGTCACAGCCCGCCAGATGATCAAACAATGGCGAATCGCGATCATTGCCAGTGCCGTTTTGGCGGCCGTGATCAGCCCCACGATCGACCCCGTCAACATGCTGCTGCTGATAGCGCCTTTGCTTGGCCTTTATCTCTTGAGCATCCTGCTGGCAGCACTGGCACGTTGATTTAAGAAATAAATACTGTTCCCTGTTACCCAATCCCTGCCACCCATAACGGAGACACGCAATGATCAATCTTGTTCCTGAATTTCTGCCTGAGATCACAGCCCACCGTCTGCCCAATCTTGACCTGGGAGAAAATGCAGTACATCCTTATTACCACGGTTATTCACTGGGCAATCTTCCCGCCAGTATTTGCCAATGGCTGGGCGCACCGCCATTCGGTGCTGCACCCCTGAAAGAAAACCTGCATGACAAACTGGGAAACCATTACAAAAATGTGATCCTGGTGCTGGTCGACGGACTGGGATTGAACTGGTTTGAAGACGTCCGCAAAAACAACCCCTCCCTGGCACAAATCTGGGATGACATGCTGGAACAAGCTACCCTGGCCCCGCTGACCAGCGTCGTCCCCAGCACCACCGCCACCGCCCTGACCACGCTCTGGACCGGCGCCACACCAGCCGAACACGGCATATTGGGATATGAGATCTGGCTCAAGGAATATGGCGTGGTGGCGAATATGATCTTTCATAGCGCCATCACTTTTTATGGTGATTTTGGAGGACTAAAGCGCGCCGGATTTGACCCCGAAAATTTCCTGACAGTCCCTACTCTGGGCCCGCACATGCAGAAGTACAACATCCAACCCTATGCCTTCCAACACCGCGCCATTGCCAATTCCGGCCTGTCACGGATGCACATGAAGGGGGTCAATGTCGTCCCCTGCCGCACCCTGGAAGACCAATGGTATAACGTGCAGCACATTCTGGGACAAAAGCAGGATCAGCACCGCTACCTCTACGTGTATTGGAGCATTCTGGATGAAATGTCGCACGCCTATGGGGCAGACGACCCACGCGTGGCACAGGATTTCACCAGCTTCAGCCGCTCGTTGGCAGTATTTCTCAAGACCCTGCAAGCCAAAAATCGTGAGGATACCCTTGTGCTGCTGACCGCCGACCACGGGCATCTGCCCACACCCCGCAACCCCCATTTTGAACTACTCAACCACCCCGAATTGATGGCATCCCTGACCATCAAGCCTACCTGTGAAAACCGGCTGCCTTATCTCTTCGTCAAGCCAGGCTGCGAGGCCAAAGTGCAAACCTATGTTGAACAACAGTGGCCGGGACTGTTCAAAATGATTCCCGCGGAGCATGCCCTGCAGGCCGGGTTGTTTGGCAGCAACGGCATGGATGCACGCACGCCAGATCGGATTGGCAATTGGATCGTCGTTCCACAGAAAGGGGCCTATTGGTGGTGGGCTGACAACAAAAATCCCCTGCTCGGCCGGCACGGCGGGGTCAGCCCCACCGAAATGCTGGTGCCACTGATCGCCTGGAAGGTGTGATCTGCACGACCAAATTAAATTCGAACATCCCCTCTGTCAAAGAGGGGATGTTGTTTTTATGAATATCCCTTTATGCTTCCGGAAGAGCTTCCACCACTTCAGTTTCAACGGCAGGTTTCCGGGCATTGCGCCAATCCTGATAGAGCAGCCACATGGCGCCCAGACCGAACACGGTTGCGACCAGCCCAACCAACCAGCCCAGGAAGGGGATGCTGCGCATCAAAACGTAAAGCAGCACACCCAACAGCGTACCCCATACATGCTGGTTCTTCGCATTCGACGCCACCTGACCCAGCAGGCGGGTTCCCACCAGATAAGCCAACACCAGTTTGCTGCCATAGTTGACCAGCAGCAGGAAGACTGCGAAGACCAATGCCAGGCTGGAGAAACCGATGCCAAAGACCACACGGCTCAATGCACCCAAAGTGATCACGGCGAAGAGAATACCCACACCCAGAATGACGATGCCGGCCACGAAGGAGCCTGCATAACCAACCAGCAAGGCCAGGAAACCATACCCGGCAGAAGGCAGCGGTTTTTCAGCAGCTTTATCAGCCACATTCTTGAGCAACTTCGGCAGCAGCCACAAGGCCAGACCTGCCAGCAGCAGAAGGGTAACCAACCGTTGCATGAACTTGAACATCCAGCGCAAGAAAGGCGTCACCACCGTGGCTCGGCGCATCCTGTCGGAGTCCACATCTACTTCGGTACCATCCACATCGGCCGGGACAGGAGTTTGGAAGACAATGCCGCCCTCAGGCCGGGTCTGGATTGCATCAGCCTGTTCTTTAGGGCTGGTATAGGTCAAAGAACCGCCAATTTCTGCATTTTCCGAAATGCGCAACCCGGGCGTGATAGCCGCAGGGGCACCTGGAGGCGACCAGTAAGAGGGAAATCCTTCAGCATCGCTGGCTTCCACATCCAAAACAACGTCACCACCCACAGCACCATTCAATTCCACTGCAGCGGCAGCAATATTGAGGTTGCGTGCCACATCGCCATCGAGTACGGCTTGATACGCACCTGCATACATTCCACGATTGATCTCTGAACCAGCTTCTGACGTCAAGGCGTAGCCGCCGTAGTACAGATTCAGGCCTGCGCTGGCATTTTCACCCAGAACCATGGTAGAGCTGCCGCCAGCGATACTGCCGGAAACCTTGCCGTCGATGGTGATATTCTGGCCACCAACAAACAAATTACCGTTGATTTCGCCGCTTTCCGCAATCACAATTAGATTGCCAAAAGCAAACACATCCCCATTAACTGTTCCGCTGATGGTCACAGTGTTGCCAGTTGCCATCAAATTCCCGTTAACCGTGCCTTCCATGCGAACCGCGTCGCCATCAAGGAAAACATCGTCATCGATCACTTCGTCCGGGCCAATAACAGGGCCATCTCCAAAACTGGCGGCTTGAACCGGTACCACCAAACCCAGGACTAAAATCATAACCAGAGGCATGATCAAAGACCAACGATACCACAATGAACTTCTCACCTTCATCAATTTACTCCTTTGAAAATAAAAATAACCAATTGGCATTCAATACGATATACGCATTGCAGCCGAAAAAGTTGCACAAAGTCGTATCGCTTCCTGCCAGTTATACTCTCTAAAACAATATCTAATTCGTTTATTTCTCAACGTTAACAATCCTTAACAATTTAAAGCGCACGGTGCGTTAGAAGTGCAAGAATTAAACCGCTCACCGCTCCGCATGATATTCGGCAAGCTCAGTGAACGGTTTTTATAATCAAAACGGGCATGCCGCTGGAAAGGGCATGCCCGCAAGAACACAGTTGGGAAATGTTTACTCCCGACGGCGGCGAATCCCGTAAAAGGTTCCCGCAATAATGATCGTCACCAGCAGCACACCCATCAGGACAATATTATTGGTCAGCTCATTGCTGCGCGCCAACTCTGACGGCATGGCAGTCGGCATTAAAGGAATCTCGGTAGGCAGGGGTGTGGGGGTCAGCGTACCCACTGCAGAAGGCACAATTTGCTCAGAAAGCGGCGCACACCGCACCAGCAGCAATGCTGTCATCAGCGCCAAAAGCATTAATAATGCTGTATTTCGCTTTTTAAAATTTACCCGTATAAAGTCATTCATCATGGTTTTCCCTATTTGTTCAATTCAGGAATCAGCAAACGTTCGCTTGCAGCCTGCGCCTGCATTTCCGGCATGCCTTTATACTGAATAATTTGCAAAGCGCTTTCCTCCAGCACCGGCCCCAGGCTGGAGAGAAGATCATTGGCAGGGCGTAAATTCGCCGAAAGCACAATCTGGCTGATTAGCGAACGCATGCTCTGATTGGGCCAGCTGGCCAGAGAGGTGGGGCGGGTCGGCAAAAAACCGGAATGTTCTGCCCAGGCAGCCAGGAAGTCGCTGTCCACCAGATATTCAGCCAGAGCCTGGCTGAGGGACTGACGCTGCGGGTCGGGATCCGCCAAAGCCCAGGTACAGCCACTGGCTGTTGTATACGGCTCGCTGCCCAGCAAAGGCAGCAAGACGGCGGTCGTATCCACCGGCAGTTCGGAAAGGTAACGAGTGCTCCAGGTGACCATCCAGTCTGCCCGACGCTCTGTGTACGCCTCCCACGCCTGACCATCAGTCTGATATTCCGAAAGCCAAACAGGGAAAGCACCGCTCTGTGTGCCCTGTTGATAAACGCTCAATACCTCTGTCAGCACTTCGGGGTCCAATGCGGGGCGGTTTTGAGAGTCGCTGATGCTGCCGCCAGCAGATTGATACATGGCCAAAGTGACTGAGGCCAGCGGATCTGCTGCCGGGATGAGCAGCGGTTTGCCTGTTTCAACAACATCCTCCCATGTCTTGGGGGCGGCGCTGATATATGCTGGCCGGTAAACCAACAGCAAGGCATCCCCCGCAAAAGGCAGGCCATACATGCTGCCCTGGATCAAAGCCATCTGCCGCGCATATGGATACCAATCCGGGTCGTCAATAGTGGAGGCCAAATCATCCATTGGATAAATCAACCCTTTCAAAGCAGCCGTTTCGAGGTCTGCCCGGCGCAGTGCGACGAGGGACGGTAAAGCGCCCGGGGCAGCCGCACTGGCCGCCGTCAATGAATCGAGCAAACTGCTGGCGCCGGCCGCAGCCTTGACCCTCACCTCAACTGATTCAACGTCTGGATTCTGCTGGCTGAATTCTTTCAAACGCAGCGCCAGCAGCCGGCCGGCTGCTGTATCACCATTGGGATCAAATTCCGGCGGCACCCAAATCGTCAATACCTGCGGCGGCGTTGGCGTGGGAGTCTCTTCAGGGAGCTCTTCGGGGTCGCTTGTCCCGCCTGGTGTCGCATCAGGCACTTCTGCCGGTGCAGCCATTTGTTCCGAAAAAATAGGAGGCATGCCCAATTCCGCTGCCACCTGGTTCACCTGACTGCATCCGGACAGGAAAAGCGCCGATATCACCAACACAATCAAACAAGAAGACAAAATCAAGACACGTTTTTTCATCACAATTGAATCGAATTCTCCAGAATATGCAGCAACAATGTCATCGCCTGATGAACATCCTGCGCGTCCACCATTTCCACCGGGCTGTGAACATAGCGCATCGGGATCGAAATACCGCCCGAAGGCACTCCCGCCCGCGCAGTCTGGATCATACTGGCGTCGGTTGCCCCGCGCATCAGAATCTCACGCTGCACCGGCAAGTTGAGCTGCGCAGCGGCAGCTTCCATCGCCTGCACCAACCCGGGATATGCAATGATGCCGGCATCCTTGACTTTGATCGCCGGGCCATTGCCCAATGCCACCGCCATCTTGCGGCCCTTGGGGGTATCGCCGGTAGCAGTCGCATCCAGAGCAATACCCACGTCCGGATCAATCCCGTAAGCGGCGGCCCTGGCGCCTTTGCGCCCGACTTCTTCCAATACCGTAAACACAAAATAGACCTCGTGCGGACTATCCTTCAACTGCCGCAGGGTTTCCAGCAGCAGGGCTACGCATACCCGATCATCCAGTGCCTTGCCAGTCCAGCGGCCGTCAACTTCCTGAAAACTTCCCTGAAAAACGGCTGCATCCCCCACTTGCACCGGGCAGTCCTCCGGGCTGGCAGCACCCACATCGACAAACAATTTATCCAGGGTGATCTTCTCACCTGTGAAGCCTTCGATCTCATGCCCGACGACGCCTTGCACGCCGTTCAGGAAGCGGATGCGCTGCCCCAGACAATAGGGTGCATGCACTACGCCCAGATTGGAAACGCGCACAAATCCATGCTCATCAACATGGGTGGCAATCAATCCAATCTCATCCAGATGGGCACTGAGCATCACCCGCAGGCCATTTGCAGCCTTTTTTCCCTTGCGGACAATCAGATTCCCCAGCCTGTCTACCCGCAGTTCATCGGCATACGGAGCGGCCATCTGACGCACCATATCGCGCACGACACGTTCATGTCCCGATGGGCCGTCACAAGCCACTAACTGCTTCACAAGGTCAATCATGCAATTCTCCTCAAATCGCTCTCAGGAGCGGTGTTCCTCTATCCATTTTACCGCATAGTCCACCAATGGACGCTGATGAAACAAACGTGCTTCCCCGTAACCGATATTGCCTATACGCAATCGATCTGCCTGCGCTTCAAAATCCGCTCCGATTTCAGCAAAATCATCATCATCATAATCCAGGTCTTGAAAGGTTACCCATTGCCGGCGGCCGTCCTGCATCAGCGGCGCCTGAGCCTCGACCATACTGCGGCTCGGATACGCCGCCCGCCACTCGGCCAGATGCAGCGAGGTGTTATTGCTGTGACCCACCCCCAGCAGCAGCACCCACGCGTCCAATTCATACAGGCGCGCCAGAGGAGAAACCTCCCCCAGGGAGTACGCCAGGCTGTGATTGGCGGTGATCTTCTGCGCCAGCGGCCCGCGCGCCGCAAAGGAAAGGTGCGGGTGATTGCTGCGCAGCACGCCCCGCTGTCTGCGGAAGCATTCCACCACTGCCCCCATTTTGCGGGTGGGGGTCAGGTCGGGGTCATAAGCTGGCATCGACTGACGGATCGCATCCCACCAGTTTTCCGGCACAGGCGGATGCTGCCAGGGTGCAGGGTCAGAAAAATCACCGGAATGGGTCGGCATGACCAGCGTGCCTTCCGGGCCAAGCACTTCTTCCAGCGCCAGCACCACAGCCTGCGCCCCGCCAGCGACCCATCCCAATGCACTCAGAGAGGAATGCACCAGCAGGGTCATCCCGTTTCGCACACCCAGGGCACGCAAGTCAGCACATAAACTTTCAATTGTTACCGGCCCATCCGTGCAGCGTTGGATCGCTTCCAGTTCGGTCATTGATCTATCTGTTCCCTGTATCTACTCAATGATCAGGCAAAAACGCAGGTACGACTTAGCCGTTATTCCCAATGATGTCCTCAAACCCATGACGAATAAATTCGTCACTACACAAGGTTCTTCCTGTTTCCATAACCCTGTCTTCAACGCTCTTCTTCCAGAATATCCGGCGGCAATTGCCGTAAAGCAGCATACAACAAAGCGGCGTAATGCTGCCAATCAGCCAGGCGCACCATCGAGATCGCTGTATGCATATATCGTCCGGGCACCGACATGGAAACGCTTGGAATGCCTTCCCGGCGCACATGGATCGCACCGGCGTCCGTACCACCGCCGCCCGGCTGGCGAAGCTGGCAGGGAATGCCTTCCGCGGCTGCCGTCTGCCGCAAATGACGGATCAGACGCCGATCCGAAATCGTGGCTGCGTCAGCAGTGTAAATGGCCGGGCCGCGGTCAAGCTGCGTGTTATAACGCACATTCTCGCTGCCATCCCAGTTAGGATGATCGAGTGCCGGGGTGCAGTCGATGACGAAAGCCAGGTCCGGCTGCAACGCATCGGCGGCAGGCCCTGCCCCGCGCAGCCCCACTTCTTCCTGCACAGTGAACGCCGCCAGTAATTCAATATTCGGCGGAGCGTGCTTGAATAGCTCGATCAGGGTTGCCACGCCGAGGCGGTCATCCAGGGCCTTGCCAAACAGGCTGGGGCCAACCTGGCGAAAACCGGTAGCAAAGACCGCCCACGCACCCGGCTCTACCTTTCCGGCCTGAGCCGGGCCAATATCAATGCGCAGGTCATCCACAGGAATGATCTTGCTGCGCTCTTCTTCACTGGAGAGGTGCACCGGACAGGCGCCGATCACCCCCGGCAGCCGCGCCGGGCCGACCCATACTGGCTTGCCAGGCAATTGCCGGGGATCAATGCCCCCCACCAGCCCAAAATGGAACAGGCCATCACCGGTCTCTTCCAGGAGCATGAAACCGATTTCGTCCATGTGCGCTGCTACCATCACCCGCAGGGCATTCGGGGACTGCGCATGACGCACAGCCAGCACGCTGCCCATGGCATCCACCCGCAGGCTGTCGGCTGCCCCCTCAATTTCCTCCAGCACGATTCGGCGCACGGCGCCCTCGTCGCCGGAAACCGCTGCGGCATTCGACAACCGCTCCAGCAGGGCGATCTGCTGCGAGCCAATTTCCAATGTCATTTTCTCTTCTTTCTTAATCATGCTTCATCCCGCCACATTTGTTCGACATAGTCCAGGGGCAGTTCGGCCACAAATTGCGCCAGCAGCCGCCCGGTGCGCTCCACATCCTTCCAGGCGATCATCTCCACCGGAGTGTGCATATAACGCAGGGGAATGCTGAGCAGGATGGTAGGAATACCCTGAGCCGTCAGTTGCAGGCTATCCATTTCGGTGAAAGACCGTTTAGGCAGCACATCCTTGCGAAACGGCATCTCCATGCGCTCCGCCAGGGCCTTGAACGAGCGGTATAACGCGGGATGTACGGTTGGTCCCCATCCCAGCGCAGGCCCACTCTCCAATGGATAGACGTTATACCCCGAAGCCCCCGGCCCAGTGCCATAGGTAACATCGATAACGACCGCCAGGTCTGGCTGCAAGGCAAACGAAGAAGTTTGTGCGCCGAGGTAGTTGAATTCCTCCTGCACCGTCGCCAGCACCCAAACATCCCATTCGTGACGCAGATACTGGAGCGCGTCCAGGCATACAGTCAGTGCAGCAACCGAGGCGCGGTTGTCCAGGCTGTGGCCGGCCACGAACTGACCAGCCAGCACCATCGGCGGCTGGGCAAAGGAAACCACATCGCCCGGCTGCACCAGCGCTGCCATCTCTGCTTCAGGCAGACCAGTCTCGACCAGCAAATAATCCAGGGGTACACGTTTGTGCGCCAGGTCACCCGGAAGCTGCCGCGGCGAGGGCTGCACGATCACGCCCTCCACCCTGCGGCGGCCATGTACGATCACCGGCTGTCCAGGCAAAATACGTGCGTCCAGCCCGCCAATAGCGGTGACGCGCAAGAATCCGGCATGCAGTTCAGTGACCATCAAACCGACAGCATCCATGTGTGCCGAGAGCATCACCCGCGGCCGGGGGACTATCCCCTGCCCGCGCCGCAGGGCGTGCAGACTGCCCACCCGGCTGATACTCAGCTCATCGGTCAACGGAGCCCAGATTTCTGCCAGGGCTTGCTGCACTGGCGTCTCATAACCGGACACGCCGGCCAATGAGATGAGATTGGTTAAATGTGAAATGCGTTCTTTCATTTAAAAAAACCGCCTATCAAATGTTTCATGATCTTATCGGAAAAAGAAGCCTGTACCCAAAAGCCCGTTCAACTATCGGTTGGGCTTGGCTCAGGTTCAACCTTGGTTGCCGTTGGCAGCACCAGGGTATCAGTTGCTGTTGGCGGTACAGGCGTATCTGACGGCACCAGCGTTTCCGTGATGGTTGGCGTCAAACTCGGCTTCAATGTCTCGGTTGCCGTACCGGTCGGGGTTCCTGTCCATGTCTTGAATGGGGTAAATGTTTGCGAAGGCGTCCAGGAAGGTGAGGGCGTAACACCAGTTGGGGTCGGCGACAGGAAAGGCGTATCGGTCGTGGTCGGCTCCGTCGTTGGGACATGGGTAGTGCTCATTTCCGTTTCAACCGCCGGATCAAGGGTGGGTGTAGGCTGCTTGCCGGGGCGCGGCAGGCGAGAGACCCACAATACACTGAGCCCCAGGCAATAGCAAAGCAAGGATGCCAGGATAATAATGATTAATGTAGAACGCGTCTTTGCCCGTCTTCGGCCTGTGGTGATCATACATTCTCCTGGCCTCATTATAATAGGGATTAGTGAATTAGGGATCAGAAAATCAGGGATCAGGGATTAATAAGCCCCTGGAAAGGTTGGGATCTAATATTCACAAACAGCCAGGCAGCCTCCGCATATCACTGCCTGGTCAGGCTTCCGACCCTTTTCACAAAGTACCCACAGAGTAAGGCTGGATTTAATTTACTTACATTAAGTTCCAAATCTGGTAAATATTATCCAGAATAATAACCTCCTGGTGGTATTCTGGGAATCAGAAACCGGCCAAAGTTTCGATTCCTTTCTACTGCTCAGGAGGTTATTCTCATGTTACCAGAAATCCAGGCTTACCAAAAGTGGCTCAGGCGCAGAAGTCCACATGCTTCCACGCCCATCCACTACGGCAGCGACCTCAAGCTGTTCTTCAAGTGGCTGGACAAGCCCATCGATCAGGTAACCGTTGTTGACGTAGATGCCTACATCGAGCATTGCCAAAAGCAGGCCTTTGCCATTGCCACCATCAACCGGCGTTTGACAGCCCTGCGCGGGTTCTACAATTTTCTGGCCGTACACGACCCGCAAGCGCCGCCTAATCCTGTTCTGCCACAGCGCCACTACATTCGCCGGGGCATACTCCTGCCGCGGGACGTAGAGGACGAGAGCATCCAGCAGCTTTTCAGCGTCATCGACTCCTTGCGGGACCAGACCATGTTCATGCTCATGCTGCGCTGCGGTCTGCGCGTGTCGGAAGTGCGCAAGCTGTCCATGAACGACCTCTATCTCCACCCTGCGCCAGGGAGCCTGCCGCGGCTGTGGCTGAACGGCAAAGGCGATCGCCAGCGGGTGGCCTACCTTTCCCGCCAGATGCTCGCTCTCCTGAAACGGTATCTGGAAAGCCGTCCGCTGACCTCTGAGCCTGCTGTCTTCCTGAACCGCTTTGGGCGCCGTTTCACGGTGACCGGCATCCAGGACAGGCTGGCGCATTACTGCCACATCGCAGGGGTATGGATCACCTGCCACCAACTGCGGCACACTTTCGCCCGCCACCTGGTGGAGGCGGATACACCGGTGGTTTCCATCCAGCACCTGCTGGGACATTCCCGCGTCAGTACCACCCAGGTGTATTTGCATATCTCTGACCACAAGGTGCAAAGCGATTATGAGACCGCCATTCAGGAGGTCCAGCGCCGCTTTGCCGAAGGAGGGTGGTCATGAGCAGGGGTACAGGCAAGCGTAAATTCCACCACAAGGACATCCGGCCCAAAGACCCGAACATCCAGCGATTCTCGGAATGGATGGGCGAGAACCGCAATTTCTACGCTCATTTCCGCAGGTGGATGAAGGAGAACAGCTACAGCGCTTCGACGATCAAGATCTACAGCGTGGCGGCACGGCAGGCGATCGGCTATCTGCGCCTGCCCTACTGGAAGATCAACCCGGAGGATGACTTGCAGCGCTTCTGGGCTTACCTTCAAGACCGGGGTCTCACGGACAGCTCTCTGGAAGGCTACCGGAAGGGGCTGAACTGCTTCAGGGATTACCTTTACCTGCGCCGGAGGAAGAAACGCCCGCCCAAACAGATCAATTGGGACTACTACCTGAGCGGTCTGCCGGGCTGGATAGAGGAGCATGTGCGCGACTATCACAGGCTTTGCACCCGCGGTTGGCCTCCTGACCAGGTGTTCAGGAGCAGTACCTGCTTGCTTTCTCCCCTGACCCAGGTGCTGCGTTTCATACATGCCCGTGAGCCGCTGAAGGAACTGGAGCAGATCAAACCGGAGCGCTGGTTCGAGCGGCTGGATGAGCGATTGCGTGAGGGGCGGGCGGTGGATACTGTGAACGGGGAACTGGGAACTGGTTTTGCTATGCGCGTTCCTGCGTTTCATGAAAGCAGGCGGCTACCCAATCTGCGAGCGCATGCTGCTTGTACCCACGCTGCCCAAACCCAAACGACATCCCGCTTGAGCAGTTGCGCATCCTGTTCAATGAGATTCAGCAGGAAGCCTGTTCAGAGCACAAAGGCAAGTCGCGCTGCGGGCGCATGGATGCGGCCTGGTTCCTGCTGATGTTGTTCAGCGGGATGCGCACAGGGGAGATCAGGCGGCTGAAAAGGGCAGATATTGACTGGGAACGGCGTCAGATCCGTGTTGAGCAGTCCAAAGGACTGAAAGACAGGATGGTTTTCATGGCAGATATCACCATGAACGCGATGAAGAGCTATCTGGCCGTACGCGGCCCGGCAGCATATCTGCCGGAGGAGTTCTTCATCTATCGTCATCAGGCGTTGAGCCTCACGTATTGCTATGAGCGGCTAAAGACCTACAACGAGCGCTGCGGGGTCATGATCAAACCGCACCAACTGCGCCATTCCTGTGCCTCGCTGCTGCTCAACAGCGGCACACCGGTTACCAGCGTACAAGTGATCCTGGGACACAAATTCATTGATACCACAATGGGCTATGCACGCCTGTATGACGGCACGCTGGCGGCGGACTACTTCCGTGCAATGAACGAAATGGAGCGACGCATGGCGTTGGTTGAACCGCCGCCCAGCGAACCGCCCAGCTTTGGAGAATTGATCGCCCTGCTGGATTCATTGCGCAACAGCACGCTGAGTGCCGAGCAGGCTGGTGTGGTGCAGGTCGTGCGGGATGGTATCCTGGCGATTGCCAGGAGTGAAAGGGTATTTTGTCGAATGTTAAGGTGCAGATAAATTCCAAGCAACCATTTTAGTATCAATCCGTACAATTTATGGTTCAAAACACCCGGACATTTTATGGTCGATTTCTACAAGAAAATCATAAAACATATCATGCGTGACCCCTTCTTCTGATATATCGCTCCGCAAATAGATAAAGTATTCATCATATGTTGCGATGAAGCGACATTGATATCGACCAAGATCAGTACCGCAGGCAAAATCATATTGACTTGCATGAGCACTTACAAAATCCAACTGGGTAGACATATCGCTAGTTTGATTAGGTACTATTGACAAGTCACTTAATGCAGATTCCCATCTTTCATACCTGTTTCGTGCTAATCTTCCGCGCTCGTACCTTGATACTATTTGATAAACCACTGTGTTATTAAATAATGCGTAGATTTCTCCAGATTCATTCGGTTCGTCCAGCGCAGGTAAATTTCTATAATCAATTATTGTTCCTTCAGGAAGGTCATTTTCAGAAAACAGAATATCATCAATTCCGCAATACCTTGCTGGTCTTGGATCAATTATCAAATATAAGCCACAGAAAATACAACAAATGATTAGAAATATTATCAGAATTAAGGTGAATGTACGTTTTCTAGTCATTATTAAACTCCCATGGGACATAAGGTTCTTCAGGTGGTTGTTGAAAGAGCGCTGGAGCCGAGACGAGCGCCATTTCGTCTATGTGCTTGAAGGATGATAACGCAATTTTAAACTCTTCAGTCGTAAGTGAATTATCATTAAGATAATATTCTTCATACAAGAGGTAACCGAATTCCACCGCATAGTAATCATCAACTGTATCAAAATAGTAATTTACTGGACCAAGGGAAGCGTTTTGGTCATAATCCCCAATAGTTAATGTTGATTTAATCCAATCCCAAGTTTGTGCACCACCCGCGCCAATATGCAAAGTTTCTATGTCAAAACCCGCAGCTGAACCATAAAACCCATATAATATATTTCCTGCTGTGGAATATTCAAACCGAAAATCTCCCAAAGTTATTGTTGATCCCAATTTTTGCTTTATCTTATCTTTTACATCAAACGGTGCTCCATCTTTTACAATTGAAGAAAATTCATACATCCCTAAAATCAGGTAATCTATTGCCCCTGTTTCCTTAAATCTCTGCATATATTCATTTACAGATTCAATCTCTTGGCTGCTTGCCATGTATACTGCTGCTTCAGTTATCCATCTTGTTAAATCTCTATAAGCTCCGCGGAGTGCGTCAGGAACACCTCCTCCTCCAGTGCCTTCGACAATCACATGACCACTAGGTCTGTATATCTCAATGGATTATTGTTTGCGTACCCATACCGGTCAAACGCCATTGCTTCCCCTGCCTCTGGTATAATCGAATCAGCTTGAATGAAGTGGGCCAATTCGCTGTCGTACCACCTGGAGCGATACCAGTACAACTTAATGTAACTGTGCTCCAATTGCCCTGTGTAGCGATAAATTACGCCGCCCCCGCCCCCGGCACCCCGTTCATTTCCTGACGCACGGTCTGGTACAAATTTGCAGCATGCAATTCCCCCAATGTATAGCACGGGCTTTCCAGATGCTTGGCAAGATCGCAGGCCAGTCCCTGATCAAATGTCTCGTGTTCCATATTAACGACAATACAGTGAATATGTTCTTCGGCAATCCGGGAAGCCACAAAATTGGCCTCATCCTGGGGCGGCATATTGCCCATAGAGACATTTCCCGCACCGTCAGTCAGGATGATCATCAGCGGCATCACATCCGGATGGAGCACTTTTTCGCGGTGGATCAGCTCGTAGGCTGCCTGCAATCCAGCCGAAAGGGGAGTCTTGCCCCCCACCGGAATGTCAGCCAATGCCTTCTGGGCCAGCATGACTGAGTTTGTCGGCGGCAGCACGACGGTAGCGCGATCCTTCTGAAAGACGATCAAACCCACCCGGTCACGCCGCTGGTAGGCATCCGTCAACAGCGAAAGGATCGCTCCCTTGGTGGCCGTCATACGCTCGGCAACGGCCATCGACCACGAGACATCCACGACGAACAGCACCAGGTTGGCGGCGCGGCGCACGCGCACTTTTCTCATGAAATCGCTGGAGCGGATATCAAAAGCTACCGGGCGCTGGTCTTCAGCCCGCTGACGCTGAAAAGGCGCCGCCGCCCGCAGGGTGGCATCAAAGGCCAAATCGTGGGTCTTTCCATTTGCCGGCCGCGACTGGATGTAGCGCCCGCGTTTTTGTTCTGTCTTGGAATGAGAACGACGGCCTGATGTACGCCGCATGATCTTATCCAGCGGGGTATCCAGCCGTCGTGTTTCAAAGGTTGAGCCAACTTCAACGCGCCGCCCGCCGTCCCACCAATCCGAATCCGTATCAGCAAAAACATTGCCGTCATTCCCTGGTTCGGGATCGCCGTTTGCAGACTGGTTGTTGTCGAAATCAGTCTCGTTTACTTTTTTTTTTGTGATTCGCGGTCTTCTTGGGCGCCAGGCTGTGGCTGTGACTTGGCATCAGGGTCGGGCTGCATCTGGCCTTGCAATTCATCAATGCGCTCACGCAGCTCGTCCATGCTGATTCCGGCTTGTTCAAAAGGTCCGCGCTTCAAGCGGTGCGGCAGAGCCAGTTCGGTAGCCATGGCGATATCGAGGTCATTGATCGCAGTGCGGCCATCAAACGCCGCCTGTGCCCGGGCTGCCTTGAGGATCACCAGGTCTGCCCGGTGGCCGTCAACATGCAGCGAAGAAGTCAGCGAAGCGATCGTCACCAGATTGCGGGTGGTGTAGGTAACCTGATTGACCAGCTCGCGCCCCAGTTTGATCTGCTCCGTCAAATCCCGTTCCTGTGACTCCCACGCCTTGCCGAAGCCTTCCGGATCGTCTTCATAAGCCAGCCGTCGTTCCATGATCTCCACCCGTTCGCGGGCATTTTGCAAACCATGAATATCCACCGAGAGGGCAAAGCGGTCCAAGAGCTGCGGGCGCAAATCGCCTTCTTCGGGGTTCATCGTACCAACCAGAATAAAACGGGCCGGATGATTGAAAGAAATCCCTTCGCGTTCAA
>JAIOTF010000036.1 GCA_021107195.1 Anaerolineaceae bacterium
ATGCTGCAAAACAGGCTCGAGTGCCATATCCAAACTGATCGGGATATCCTCCTCACGCGCCAATCGAACCGCTTTCTTCACTGCATCCCGATAAGGCTGAGTCAACAAAGCATACCCGGAAAGGTGCAAAAGATCGATACCTTGCAAGGTTTGCGATGTCACCCAATCAGGGTGGAACAACTCATTCGCCCCGCGGTAAGAGAACATGGTGCGTTCCCCATTCACTATGGGCAGAAAGATCAACCCGGTGGTCGCATCGGGCAAGCGCACCACACGGGAAATATCTACCCCCAAAGCCTCCAGCGGGGCCAGCACCATCTCGGCCCATGCATCCTGTCCTGTGGATGCCAGCAAACCCACTGATTCGCCCAGCCCCGCCAGAGAAGCGGACGAGTTGACGATCGCGCCACCCGGCTGGGTGCTGATCTGGTTAGCCAAAGCATCCCCGCCCAGCTTTGGATATTTGTGGATGGTCATGGTTGTATCCACATTGATATCACCCATCAACAATACTGTCATGATGCCTTCTCTTCCAAATGGTGTGTCGATGCTGAAAAGGCGGCCTCAACAAAGGCCTTGATCTTTGTCATATTCTTAACAGTTTGGCTATCCGATTGATTGGTGCCAGTATTGGAAACAACGCCCCACGGCTGCACCGCCCGGATCCCCACGGCCACATTTTCTGATGTCAATCCACCAGCCAGCATGACGGGAACATCAACCGCTTCCACGATCTGCCGGCTCAACGACCAATCATGCACCTGGCCCGTACCGCCAATACCAGCAAACCCCCGCACCTTGCTCTCCAATAAGATAAGATCACTGACCTGAGCATATTTTCTTGCCAATGCGATCGAACCGCGATCCATCACCGGAATGGTCTTCATCAGACGAACATCCCTGGTCGAATTCTGGCGGATGTCTGCCATCATCTTCTCGTTTACCTGATCTACATTGCTGGCAATCTGCAAAATATCCGGCTGCACAATTGCCAGCATGTGTATAATCTCATCAAGGTTGTTTGACAAACTCATAGCCACCGAGACTTTGCCAGAGGGCAGCGATCTGGCGAGATCACGCGCTTCGGCAAAACTCAACTCGCCATACACCAACCCATAACGCCCAGCTACAAAACCAATATAGTCTACCCCCTGTACCGCAGCGCGAATGGCTTGCTCAATTCCAGTAAAATAACCAATCTGTATGATCACGATGTACCTTACTCAACTGATTCAGTCATACTATAAAAAGATTTGTCACTGGCACACAAAAAGGATGCCGGCACAGTTCTGCGGCATCCCCGCAAATCCCTGGCCAGATCAAGCTAAGCAGGATAAACCGCGATGCGTTTACCAGGTGTGCGCTGGCTCAAGCGGTGCAACCGCGCAGAGATCTCTTTTTTCACCTGTTCCTTGTCAATCGTCAAAAGCTTACGATTTTGCATCAGCAGTTCGCCATTGCAAATGACCGTATCCACATCAGCGCCGCGTGACGAATACACCAGATTGGCGGCCGGGTCAAACCGTGGGAAGACATGCATGCCATCCTGCCGCAGTAAAGCAATATCTGCAAACCGGCCCGGGGCAAGCGCTCCAAGCGAATCGCCCATTTGCAGCACCTGAGCACTACCTTCAAAGGCGATCTGCAGGGCTTCCCCAACCGGCATCGTTGTGGGGTCCTGGTATGCATGCTTCTGCACCAATGCCATGATGCGAAGCTGTTCGAGGATGTCGAGAGTATTGCTGGAGCCGGCGCCATCGGTCGCCAAACCAACAGGCACGCCAGCATCCAGAAGCCGCTGCAACTTAATTTCGCCCATTCCCAACTTCAGATACGTTTTCGGCGCATGCGCCACACCGGCGGACACCCTGGATAATATTTGCACATCCTCGTCGGTCGGGTAGAGACAATGCCCCAATATCGCAGGCACGTCCAGCACACCCGTTTCAGCCAGCATTTTGACCGGCGTGATGCCGTGTTCCTGCAAACTCAATGCCACCTGCTCGGCAGTTTCTGATACGTGGATATGAATCCCCACCCCCAGGTTTTTGGCCCGCACTGCGGACAACTTCAAAAAATCCGGGCCGGTTGTATAAGGCGCATGCGGCCCTAACCAGGTCGTGATACGGCCATCTGCCTTGCCTTGCCAACGCTCAACAAAGCGGCAGGTTTCATCCAACTGCGCTTCTCCTTGATGACCGAAAACCGCCCAAGCCAGGTTTGCCCGCATGCCGGAAGTTTCCACCGCACGAGCAACTTCATCCATAAAAAAATAATGATCTGCAACGGAGGTTACCCCGTTTTCGATCATTTCAGCCATGCCCAGCAACGCACCCCAATACACATCTTCCGGGGTGAGGTTGCTTTCCAATGGAAAGACGTAATCGTTGAACCAGGACTGCACACTGACGTCTTCCACCATGCCTCGAAACAGCACCATCGGCACATGAGCATGGGTATTCATTAAGCCAGGGATTGCTAACAATCCCTGGCCTTCAATCACTTGCATCTGTGCATCCGCTGGAAGAGGTAAATCGCTGCCAATTGCGGCAATTTTACTTCCGCGAATCTCAATATCCTGCTGTAATGCGATCTGCGGCTCGCCACCATTAAGGCGAAGAACATCACAACCGCAGATGAATAGACTTGCCATCTGGAGACCTCTAAGCCTGCGCCAGAGTCAACAAGCCTTGTGCCACCTGGTCAAAATCATAATCGGAATTGACTTTGCGCAAGGTGTCAATGATCTCTTGCTCAAATGCGCCTGCACCTTTCCAGGCACCAGCAATTGCGCAGGCCATTGCAGCCACCGTATCAGCATCTCCAGATGCCTGGGCTGCATAGATAGCACATTGTTTCGGATCACCCTCCGCCATCACAAAAATGCCAAACGCCGAGCCAACTGAATCTGGGATCGCAAGCGTTGTCCCGATCACGTCGTACAATTCCTGTAATCGTTCGCGATCACCCATATCCCTGCGGGTGATCTCCACCGCCATCTCAATCCGACGGGAAACAGAAGCGCCAATCCAGGTGTAACCAAATTTTCGTCCCATATCTGCCGCCTTCATTCCAGCTGCAATGATCTCGTCGATTGTCGTACCGTCTACCATCGCAACAGCTATGGCACCAGCCACAGCACAGGCACCGGAAATTGCCACATCTGTATTATGCGTCGGGATACAGGAAAGATGAGCGTCTCGCACAGCACCTTCCAAATCCCCAGGGTGGATCAATCCAATCGGGGAAACGCGCATGGCGGCCCCGTTGGTATCACCCATCCGCCCGGTCACGTCCAGAGACTGACCGGCTTTGATCGCTGCCACAGCGCGACGCGTTGAAGGGCCAACATAGGGCGTATTATCGCCATCAATCATGTCGTACCAGTTGATGACTGCCCTGGCCGCCCCTTCCGGGGTAACCTTGCCTTCTTCGATAAACACTTTCGCCAAAGAGAAAGCCTGTTCAGTGTCATCTGTGATCTGACCAGCAGCCAAACCATAATGCACCGGATGATCTGCCGGACCAGGTAAAAATTCAGTGATCCAGCCGCCGTAGCGCTCCCACGTATCCTGTGGCTTCAAGAGAGCAGGCATGGCCCAGGCATCCCCCAATGCCTGACCATATAATCCGCCTAAAATTTTTAGTAACATATTTTAATCTCCAACTGCTTGTTGCGCAGTCAATTCGTGCTCCTGGAAGCTGCGCATGCGTTCCAATGCAACAGCTTTCTGGCGTATATTGTAGACTACCAAAGCAACGATCGTCGCCACATAAGGGATGACCTGCACCAACTGCGGAGCAACATCAAGGGATCCAAGTTGATTAGAGAGGGCATCAAATGCGCCAAAAATGATGGCGGCGATCAATACGCCCCACGGTTTTCGGCCACCCAGGTAAACTGCCGCCAGAGCAATGAAACCGCGTCCAGCCGTCATGTCACGCTGGAAAAGGGTGAGATACGCCATCGACATATTCAAACCACCAAGCGAAGCGAAGAAACCGCTCATTAGCAGCGCAATCCAGCGTACCAGCAGCACATTGATGCCAACCGAAGCTGCTGCCTCGGCGTTCTCACCCACCGCGCGCAGATGAACACCCAAACGCGTTCGGTACAGGAAAACCGCCAACAACCAGGTCAACAAGAAGGAAACATACACAAGAATATTATGTCCGCTGAACGCGGTGCCCAAAAACGGGATATCCTTGATCAAGGGTATGTCAATAAAAGGCATCGAACCGCTGGCCAAAGATGAAGAATTGCCCTTATCACCAGTCAAAACATACAGCAAAAAAATCGTGCCGCCGGTAGCCATAATATTGATAGCAATACCAGCCAGGATAATATCTGTCTTCAGATGCAAATGAAAAACACCCAAAATGGCAGCAACCAGAAGGCCAGACAAAATACCAGCAATGACGCCTAACAAAACGCTCTCTGTATAGGCTGAAACAACCACACCTGTGAAAGCGGCCACCAGCATGGTGCCTTCCAAAGCAATGTTGATCGCACCGGAAAGATCAGACACCAAACCGCCTAACGCAGGTAAAATGATCGGCGTGCTGATACGCAAGACGCTGGCGACAAAGAGCGCACTGAAGATGCTTTGCAAAATATTATTGAATGACATCACTGCCTCCTTCCGGTACAGCGGCTGTTCCCACTCCGTCTCCTTTTCCATTATTCAGATTCACCCGCTGTTGAATAACAGGCAAGATGCCTTCCGCCGAGACCAACAAAATGATCAATGCCTGCACAACCAATACCATTTCGCGCGACATATCTGAAGAGCGTTCCATGATATCCGCTCCAGCCCGCAGGTAACCATAAGCCAGGCCGGAAAGCGGAACAAACAAGGGATTATTACGAGCCATGGTAGCCACCACAATCCCTTCAAACCCCAAACCCATTGAAATATTCAGGATCAATTTATTATGAATACCCTGCGCCAGGTGCGCACCCGCCAGACCAGCAAAAATACCGCTGATAGCAAAAGCCAGAACGATCACCTGTTTTGTATTAATACCACCATAGCGGGCAAACTTAATATTCGCACCAATCATGCGCAGTTCATATCCAAACGGCGTGCGATACATCAGGAACCAGCCAATCACACAAGCAGCGATCATAATATAAAGGAAATGAGTAATATTGGTTTGCTTTGAAAACATCTCATATAAATTTCCTGCAAACTTGGGCATGAAACTCGGCACCTGATATGCTTTTGGAAGGAAATCCGAGGCCGTATACCCTGCCCCCTCCGGCTTGATGTGGTAAGTCAGGAAATAATCATACATTTTCAGCGCAATGGCATTCAACATCAACGTGGATACAATTTCATTGGCATCGAGATATGCCTTGAGGTAACCAGGAATAACTCCCCAAATAAAACCGACCGCCGCGGCTGCCAGGACGGCAACTGTGATCCGCAAAAAAGCAGATTCAATCGGGACAAACAAAATCACCGAACCAGAGACCAATGCGCCCAGGATGAGCTGTCCTTCGGCAGCCAGACTGAACTGCTTGGCTTTGAAAACAATTGCCACAGACAAGCCCACAAAGATCAAAGTGATCGATTCTTCGATCCAGTCACCAAAGCGGTTGAACTTCGAAAGCGGGCCAAGCAGGAAAGCTTTATATGCGCCCCAAGGGTCCTCTGATACCAACAATGTAACGATCAACCCCAATAACAGGGCGATGGAAACCGCCAGTACAATACGGATGAATTCCCTGACAGCGGCATTCGCGAAGATCTTTCTCATAGATACGCCTCCATTTCTTCAAAGGACTGTCGCTTGACCCCCAACATGTACAGCCCCAGTTCTTCTTCACTAACGCTGGCAGCATCCGGGAAGACACCAGTGATCTCACCTTCATAGACAGCAATAATGCGATCTGACAGGCTCATCACCTCCAACAAGTCAGCAGAAATCAACAACACAGCAGCACCGTCAGTACGCTTCTGCACCAGTTGATCACGAATGAATTCCGTTGCTCCCACATCAATACCGCGAGTCGGCTGTGATGCGATCAACACTTTAGGGTTAGAAGAAAACTCCCGGGCCACGATGACTTTTTGCATATTCCCGCCAGAAAGCGAAGTAACCGGCAATTGGCCATTGGGAGTACGGATGTTGAATTCTTCGATCAAATCCTGACCCTGCTTCAATACCATCTTGCGGTCAATCATTAACCCTTTTCGGAAAGGCGGGTCAAAATACCTGTCGACGATCAGGTTCTCTTCAATGGAAGCATCCAATGCCAAGCCATTGGTCAAACGATCTTCAGGAATATGGGCCACACCGGCCATACGCACTTCACGCGGGGTCTTGCTGGTCACAACCTTGCCATGCACCATGGCATCACCAGAAGCCGCCGGCCGTAATCCCGTGAGCACCTCAACCAATTCAGTCTGTCCATTACCTTCAACACCAGCAATGCCCAACACTTCACCAGCATACACGTTAAATGAAACGTTCCGCAGCATGACCCGGCCCACTTCGGAAACATAGGAAAGATTTTGCACTTCCATGACCTTGTCGCCGCGGTTCTGTGGGGCTTTGTTCACATTCAGGAACACTTCCCGGCCAACCATCATGCGCGCCATGTCTTCGGTGGTTGTGTCAGCAGTATTTTGTGTGCCGATCAATTTTCCATCGCGCATCACTGTCACCCGGTCGGAGATTTCCTTGACTTCACGCAATTTATGAGTAATAAAAACGACTGTCTTTCCCTGATCTACAAGAGCACGGACAGCTACAAAAAGTTCCTGCGTTTCCTGCGGAGTTAACACAGCGGTGGGCTCATCCAGGATCAAAATCTGGGCACCGCGGTACAGCATTTTCAGGATCTCCACCCGCTGACGCATACCGACATTGATGCTATCCAGCACCGCATCTGCATCCACCCGCAAACCATATTGTTTGGAAAGATCTGCGGTAACTTGAAGAGCCTGTTTTGTATCCAGCATGCCGCCTTTACCCAGAGGCTCAGCTCCCAGAACGACATTTTCTGCCACAGTGAACGATGGCACCAGCATAAAATTTTGATGCACCATACCAATGCCATTCGCAATGGCTTCTTGTGGCGACTTGAATTCTACAGTTTTTCCGTCCAGCAACAGCTCACCTTCAGTGGGCTGCTCCAGGCCGTAAAGAATTTTCATCAGCGTTGATTTGCCGGCACCATTTTCGCCAACCAGTGCATGGATCTCGCCACGCTCCACTGAGAAATTGATTCCTTTGTTTGCGACAACACCATTGGAATACATTTTTACAATGTTGCGCATCTCAATTACGGGTGTCATAATACCTCCGGTAATCTGGTGGACAGGGATAAACCCTGTCCACCTGTTTTTAACCGTTGCAGATTGATTTACTTAAAAACAGTATCAACCGTGATCTTGCCGTCCAACAGATCCTGCTGAACCTGTTCTAACTGTGCCTTGACGTCGTCCGGAGTGTTCTCATCAAAGAACTTGTTGTATGCCAGACCAACACCGCCCTCATCAACACCCAAAGCTTCTGCGGCACCATAACCCAGGTTACCTTCCAGAGCCAAGCCAATTGCGCGGTACAGGCTGTTGTCAACATTCTTCATCATTGAGGTCAGAATGCGGGCTGCCTGATCGGGATCAGTTTCTTCAATAATGGTTGCCTGGTCAGAGTCAACACCGATCGCCCATTTGTCCATTTCCTTGGCTGCTTCAAAGACACCAACACCGGTGCCGCCAGCAACCTGGAAGACAATGTCTGCGCCCTGCTGATACATAGCCAATGCAATTTCTTTGCCCTTTGCGGGGTCATTCCAGGAACCAGCATACTGAATGATCACATTTGCTTCATCCAGGCCAGCGTCCATAGCACCCTGCTTGTAACCAACGATGAAGTCGTTGATAACGGGAATATCCTGCCCACCAACAACACCAATGATACCTGTTTCGGTCATCAGACCAGCATAGTAACCAGCCAGATAGGAACCTTCGTTCTGCTTGTAAGAAACAGAATAAACGTTGCTGACATCAGTGTCAGGATCGTCGTAGTTTACGGGGGCATCGTAGATCATGAATTTCTTGTCAGGATAATCCTGGGCCAAGGTCTGCAGGAACTCAGTCATCTGCCAGGTACCAATGATCAAGATATCATAATCTTCATTGGCAGCGGCATCTTCCAAAGCGGGCTGCCATTTGGCGGGGTCAATACCAGCTTCAATGACTTTGACGCAAACGCCATAGTCAGCTTCTGCTTTGGTGGTGCCACGTACAGCTGAATCGAAGAATGACTTATCGCCCTGCACACCGTTGATCAAGTTAACGATCTTGAGGGTGCATTCCGGGGCAGCGGCTTCTTCAACAACTTCGGGAGCGGCGGCTTCGGGTTTTGGGGCACAACCAGCCAACATGGCCACGATGACCATCAAACCAACTAATACATACAGTTTTTTCGACATTTGTAACTCTCCTCCTGATAAATTAAAAACGTTCTAACAACTCTACCATTGATACTACAAACCCTTTTCAACATTCTTTGGGGATCATCACCTCCTTTTCAGCTTTTTTCGCCAAGCTATAAACCAGCTTGCATCATTTTCAGTGCAGCATCCTTATAAACGCGGGTAATAACATGCGCGTTCGGAGCACCACTGGTATGATTCCAGTCAATGGCCAGCATGCCGCGGCCATATTGTCCTTCCACTTCTACTCCTGCACGCACATCAACCACCTCAGCAATCACGGCCTGCGGGTCAAGTGCAACTGCCATCGCCAATTGATCCGGGCAGGGCATGCCTGGTAAATAAAATTGATCGCACAGCACAGCAGCAGATACAGCGGAAATGCGTTTAAAGAACGCTGCTCGCGGGC
>JAIOTF010000329.1 GCA_021107195.1 Anaerolineaceae bacterium
TGGCTACCCCCCACAGGAACGGTTGTAGCACCCCCGCCAGAAGAGGGTTAACTGGGCAGTTGACCAGGAAAATATACAACCATTGATGGATGTGTTTCGTGAATGATTATGTTATCGTTTAATGACTGGGTCTTTGAAGATTTGTCAACTTCAATTGAGGATGAATTGTTGCAATTGTTTTCCTGATAAGCATGCCTCTTAAACACTTGCTAATACCTTCTTAAGCATTTCTTCACAAATTACCAGTACACTTGTTGAAATCGCAAGTCTGTGAAACTTTATCCAGTAAAAACCGTATATAATAAGACGGAATATGGCTTGACTGAACCCATCGCAGAAAAAATCTATGTTCATCATCGCCAGGGATGTTGAAGAAACCAACGAAAACCATTATACTAGAAATATAAATTGTTGCTTGAGACCAGGCGTCATGATTCCACATCATTACATACTACACTGAATAGACCCATCGAATATCATTGCCACCAACAATCACTTTTCAAGCAAATTGTTCCTTTTGCATTGGAAACCTGTACCTGATTATGATGAAACGTCTGTCAACGCTACGCTTTCCTGCCTGGACCTTCCCGCTGACGCTGCTTTTTGTTTGCCTGCTTGCTTTTGGCGTGCTGGCCCCCCAGCTCGGTTTTTACTGGGATGACTGGGCCAAAACCGCGGTCAATGTACTGCACGGTTTCTCCGGCTACAAGCCCTATTACGCCGTCGACCGGCCTTTTTCTGGCTGGACGCACATTCTCTTCGTTTCCCTGATCGGTAACCAGCGCGTTGCCTGGCAATTCTTCAATCTCTTGCTGCGTTGGGCAGCCGGGGTCAGTATGTGGTGGTTCTTCAGCCGCCTTTGGCCACAGGCCCGCCGACAGGTCGCCCTGGCATCGTTGCTTTTCATCGTCTACCCCGTTTTCACTCAGCAGCCTATTACCGTCACCTTTCACCAGCAATGGCTGCAATACAGCCTCTACTTTCTCTCGTTGGGTGCAATGGTCGCAGCGATCCGTAATCCCAAACGCTACTGGTCCTTTACCCTGATTTCACTCGCACTCACCGCCCTCCAGCTCACTGTTACAGAATACTTCGTTGGTGTACTCCTTATCCAACCCTTGATCATCTGGATGCTGGTTGGCGAATATCTACCTGCCTGGAAACCCCGCCTGATAGAAACCATCAGGCGCTATGCCGTCTATCTGGCCGCCTTTGCCGGATACGTGGTCTGGCGTATGTTCCTCATGCCCCTGCCTGGCAATGATCCCTACCGAGCCAGTACCCTTTTCGACTTTTTCAACACCCCGCTGCAAACCGCCCTAGAATGGGGCAAAATCATCCTCTCGGACACTCTGTATATTCTGGTGGGAAGTTGGGCACCGGTCTTTGATCTGGGATTGGCTGAGTCCATCCCTCCCTTCACCGCTTTTTCATGGGCCGCCGCCACAGTTTGCGCAGCCCTTTTGATCTTCTTCCTCTGGAAACTGCGCCTCCCCGAACTCCAACCCTCTGACGAAAACCGCTGGGTAATCCAGGCTGTGGTTATCGGGCTGGCAGCAGTTTTGCTGGGCAGCTTCCCTGCCTGGGCCATCGGCCGTCAGGTGATCGGCGACTTTCATGCCAATCGCTATGCCTTGCCCGGGATGTTTGGTGCCAGTTTAATCACTGTTGCCCTCCTTACCTGGTTCAGCCGCAGTTGGCGGCAATCTACCCTATTGGTGGCTGTCCTCGCCAGCCTGTGCATTGGGTTCCAGTTGCGCGTGAGCAACGAATTCCGTTGGGCTTGGGCTGACCAGCACAGCTTTTACTGGCAGCTCTACTGGCGCGCCCCCCATCTCGAACCCGGCACGGCTATCTTCTTTGAAACCGAGCCTTTCCCTGATCAAGGGTTGTTCTCCACTTCTGCCGCCCTGAACCTGCTCTACCCGCAGAAAACCTCCCCCGAAGAGCCTGTGGCTTACTGGGCATACACGCTCTACCCGCGCTTCAATGAGCGCCAACCCAATCCTGAAGGTGACAGCCTCAACGCAGCCTTCCGCTCCTTCTATTTTGAAGGCAGCACCACAAACAGTATCTTTGTCCATTTTGATCCGCAGCGCAGCAACTGCTGGTGGTTTTTAGGACCCGAAGACAGTGCCAACCCCTATCTATCTGACCTGACCAAGCGCTGGCTGTCGCTGACCAACTTCGACCGGATCAAGGCCAGCGCCCCCGGCGAAGCCAGCCCGTCGCTGGATCTGTTTGGCCCCCAGCCCGAGCAAGGCTGGTGCTATCTGTATCAGAAAGCAGACCTGGCCCGCCAAAATGAGGACTGGCAGCAAGCCGCCGATTTGGGCAACCAGGCCCTCGCACAGGGCTTTTACCCAAACGAGCGGTCTTCCAATGTCCCTCGTGAGTGGCTGCCTTTCATTGAAGCGTATACCAACACCAACCAATGGGAAAGAGCCGCCGAACTAACCCTGTCCAGCAGCCAGCAAGACCCCAAATACGGCGGCATGTTGTGCAACCTGTGGAGCAGGCTCACCCCCACCAATGAAACGGATTTAGCCACTCGCCAGCAGGTATTTGATGTCCTGGGGTGTGGGCCTTAACATTAATAAATGCATTCGCAAGGGCGATGCACGCCATGCAATCCCAATTCTTCTGGAGTACTTTATAGCCAACTTTCCGCAGGTTTTAGAACCTGTAAGAGGCTAATTGAAAATAATCAAATGAGAACTTATGAAACCCTGCGAAAAATCTCCACAATTTCAAACCAATATTAATCTCCGTTGTCTCTTATTCTTCCCGATCCAAAATAATATCCCCGTATCGCAAACAGCAGCACCAATAATACCCCGTTCACAAATAACACGATCAGGTCAAAAATTCCAACTTCATCCGTCAACGTCAGGATGAAGTTCAACCCAATCACCGCCGCCCCCAGAAAATAATACATCCGCTTCTGTCGACCAAGTCCCCATCCAATCCAGACCAGGAGAAGAGCATTGGCAGCCATCAGCAAACAAAGCGCCAAAACCATCACAGGATTTTGAGTCCTGGTCAAGGTAAACAAACCCAGCACGATCCAAATCCCGGCATTCAGATAAAAACCACCCTGTGCAGCTTGCACAACAAACGGGTTTTTACTGTTCCTTCTTTTGGTCGCAGCAGGTTTCCCATCTCCAGGTTCATCCATCTTCCGCTCCTTGAATATCTTCCGTTCTCAATCAACCACTGACAGCCGTCTTCCATTCCAGCGTAAGCCGCCCGTCCGGGGCGCAGATTCACCCAACAGCGCCTGCAAACTGTCCATCAGCGTCGCCGGGTCACCCGTCGTCCAAAACCGGTCTGGCTGCGTCCGCCTGGCGCCTGTCAATCCTCGCTCTGCCAGCAGATGTGCCGCCTGGCGTGCTACCGCCGGCGCCGGGTCAATCACCCGCACCGCAGAGCCAACGATCTCCTCAATCAAGGGAATCACAAACGGATAATGCGTGCAACCCAGCACGACCGTGTCAATGCCTTTGTCCAGCATCGGATGCAGGGCAAATTCCAAAATCCGTCTGGCTTCCCTCCCTTGCAGCCGCCCTGCTTCGATTTCCTTGACCAATCCCGGACAGGTATCCTGCAAAACTGTGACCCCCTGTGCAAAGCGTTCCACTACCGAGGCATACAGCTCCCCCTGAAATGTGGCTGGTGTAGCCAGCACACCCACCACGCCGCTGCGCGTTTGTTCGGCGGCTGGTTTCACTGCTGGCTCCATACCAACGAAAGGCGTATCTGGAAAAGCCTGCCGTAAGTGCTGCAGTGCCGCAGCCGAAGCCGTATTGCAAGCCACTACCACCAATGCTGCCCCCTGTGCCAGCAGGAAGCGGGTGATCTCTCCCGAGAAGGCCCGCACTTCTTCCAATGAACGCGGCCCATAGGGCACGTGCGCCTGATCGGCCACATACATCAATCGGTGTTCAGGAAGCTGTTGGCGCAAGGCGCGCACCACAGAAAGCCCCCCCACTCCGGAATCAAATACACCGATCACAGCCGCTTCACTGCCTGCCACATTAACCTCATTACCCTTGAATGACCGACTCTATCACAAAACAAATTGCAGGATGAAAAGAGAATACCCTTTTGAATAAATTCACAATGTCATTATACCTAAATGATAAGGCATCTTACGCTCCCAACTGTGAACACCTCCCCCCCCTGTTACCTAGCATTGAAAACAAACTTCTTGATCATCCCCCAAACAACGAAAAGTCTATTTACTGCCAGCAGCTCGCACAAATGCCGCAAATAGCGCCCGTGATTCCGCTGAATCGGGAATACATTCCGGATGCCATTGCACGGCCAGACCAAAAGGATGACCGGGAAGCTCCACCGCCTCAACCACCCCATCCGGCGCCCAGGCCACTGCCCGCAGGTCAGAGGCAACCTCTCGCAGTCCCTGGTGATGCAAGCTATTGACCTCAAATTTTTGTGAACCTATGATCTGCACCAGCCGCGAATCGGGTTGTGCCTTTACAGCATGTGCCCGGTGATCACGCGGCCAATCCGGGTAATAGGCATGGCGCAGTGGATTATCACACTGTGTGGCAATATCCTCATACAATGTGCCACCCAGAGCAACGTTGACCACCTGAATCCCGCGGCAGATACCCAGGAAAGGCCAGCCCTGCCGGGCAGCCATTTGCACCAGGCTGATCTCCAGTTCATCGCGCTTGGTATCCACTGAACCCACCTTGGGATGCGGTTGACTGCCATAGCGCTCCGGCAGCACATCGCCGCCCCCGGACAACAGCAAGCCGTCCAGGCGGACACCTAAGACCGCCGCCTCCGTCTGCGTCAGTTCAACCGGGATCAAGACAGGCACGCCGCCTGCCCGCGTCACAGCTTGCACATACATCTCCGAAAGGGAGTGTTCCGCAGCCTTACCCTCTTTTTTACTCCGAAAGGTTGTAATGCCAATCAAAGGAGCTTGCATAATGCACCTCAAAAAGAAAAATAAAAAGGGTGTAACCTCGGCGCAGGTTACACCCTCAAGGGGTCAAACATCTAATAAAGAACTAGAAGCGCTGCTTGAGACGTGCGCTCTTGCCCGTGCGGCCGCGCAGATAATACAAGCGGGCTCGACGGACCTTGCTGTGTCGATCGATCACAACTTTTTCCAGCCGCGGAGAGCGGGTAAGGAAGGTTCGTTCAACACCAACACCATTGCTGGCAATCCGGCGCACGGTGAAACTGGAATTGGAACCATTGTTATGGGTGAAAAGAACTGTTCCTTTGAATTCCTGTACACGTTCGCGGGTGCCTTCTTTAATTTTCGCATGCACACTGACAATATCACCTGGGTCCAGATGAGGTACATTCGGGTTGACAGCGGGCTCAATAGACTTCAATAATTCATTCATAATAACCGATCCTTATAAACGGGTTTCCGTGATAATGCCTCTGGCCTTTTACGGCACGAAACGGGATTATACCACGTTCGCCGGAGGGCTGCAAGGAATTCATCAAGAGATTTCCACCAGGCCCAAAAAACAACAACCCGGCGCAAAACATTATAACAGACTTATCTCTCAAGATTCAAGCGACCATCCTGAGCCGCCTGCCGGCGCTGGAGTGCGGTTGGGATTGCCATTTGCAGCTCCTCAAAAGTCACCGGCTTAAACACATATCCGTCAGCACCGCTGCGAATGGCCTGTTCCACCCGCTCCTCGTCGCTTTCCGAGGTCACCATCAACACCGGCAGATGATTCCATTCTGTCCGGCTGCGTACAAACGCCAGCACCTGCAAACCGGTCACATGCTGCATTTGAATGTCCAGAAAAAGCATATCTGGCATTTCACCTGCCAGCAGCGCACGGGAAGCGACGCGCCCGTCAAAAAACTCGCGGGTCTCGTATCCCAATAACCGGAACATCTTGTGCAGCGCCCGTCGCATCTCCTCATCATCATCTACCATCCAAACCATCTGCTTCACAGATTACTCCAATTGCGATTGGATCGCCTGAGAAAGCTGTTCCGTAATGCCTGGCACGGCCGCCAATTCTTCAATGCTCGCCGCACGAATAGCCGCCAGAGAGCCAAAATGAGACAAAAGCGCTTTGCGCCTCTTGGGGCCAATCCCGGGGATCGAATCCAGGCGCGAAGCCAGTCCCAGTTTTGTGCGGCGTTTGCGGTGAGCGGTGATCGCAAAGCGGTGCGCTTCATCCCGCACCCGCTGCACCAGATACAAGCCCTGCGAATGGCGTTCCAGCACGATCGGCTCCTCCTGCTCCGGCAGGAAAAGCTCTTCTTCCTGTTTGGCCAGACCGGCCACAATGATTTTATCAATCAGCCCAAACTGGTCCAGCACCTTAACTGCCCGGCTGAGCTGACCTTTGCCGCCATCTACGATCAACAAATCCGGCAGCAATGAAAAAGAAGGATCCGGCTTCTTTTCCAGCTTCTGGGCGGATTGCGCTGCTTCCCAGCGCCGGAAACGGCGAAGGAGCACCTCTTCCATGCTGGCAAAATCATCCGGCCCCACCACAGTTTTGATATTGAACCGTCGGTACAGGTTCTTGGCCGGCGTACCCTGCACAAAGACCACCATGCTTCCCACAGAGGCCGTGCCCTGGGTATTAGATATATCGTAACACTCGATGCGGTTTGGGGCTTCCGGCAGACCAAAAGCCTCCTGTAATTCCGCCAATGCCTGGGTCTGGCGATTGGTATCTGCTTCCCACTGCGCCCGCAGCGATTTCAACGTCTCCACCGCATTCTCGGTCGCCATCTCTACCAGCTCATGCAGCTTGCCTCTGCGCGGCACCGACAATTTCACTTTCGACCCGCTGCGGCGAGTGTTCAACCAGGTCTGGATGATGCGGGCTTCTTCAATCTCATTCGGCAGCAGCACTTCTGGCGGCACACTTGGAGCCTTCTCGTAAAATTGCTTGACAAATTCAGCGATCACCTCGCTGTCCGCCTCATCTTCGGTGCCCTCCAGAATAAAATATTCCCGCCCGATCAATTTGCCGCTGCGGATGAAAAAGACCTGCACACAGGCTTCGCCGTCGGAGCGCGCCATGGCAATCACATCTGAATCCATCTGGTCGGTGGAGATCACCTTCTGGCGCTCTACTACCTTCTCAATTGCCTGTATACGGTCACGCAGCACCGCCGCCTGCTCGAAACGCAGCGTCTCGGCAGCTTGTTCCATCTCTGCCTGCAGCCGCTGTATGATCGGCCCGGTTTTCCCTTCCAGGAACCGGCACAGGTCTTCGATCACCGCCCGATACTCCTCCCGGTCAATTGCACCGACACAGGGGGCGGTGCACAATTTGATATCCTGATACAGGCAGGAACGTGCATCTTTGCCGGTGATGTCCCGATCACAGGTGCGATATGGAAATACCCTCCGCAAGATGTCTAAAGTTTGATGCATCGCCCACGCGCTGGTATACGGGCCAAAATATCGGGAACCATCTTTGACCATGTTACGGGTAATGGTCACCCGGGGAAAATCCTCCGTCCAATACACCTTGATATACGGATAACGCTTATCGTCTTTGAGCAGCACGTTGTAGCGCGGGCGGTGCTTTTTGATCAGGTTCATTTCCAGGATCAGCGCTTCCAGCTCTGACCCGACCACGATCCAATCAATATCGGCGATGTTATGGACAAGCTGGCGCGTTTTTCCATCCTGCTGTGCGCTTTTATGGAAATACGAACGCACCCGGCTGCGCAGATTGACCGCCTTGCCCACATAAATGATCTTCCCGGTGTCATTCTTCATGAGATAACAACCGGGCTTGGCAGGCAGCGTATCCAGAATGCCCTGCAACTGTTCCGAAGTCGACATCGCTTCTAATGTCATTTCTCTATTATAGTAGCAGTCTCAATGCCTTACAAATAAAAAACCGGCGCCGAGGGTATCTCCTGCGCCGGTCTGTTCACAAGTCACTACAAAATCATCAATCCCGGAATTACTCGTCGGTGGTCACATTGGACGGAGCCGTTGGTCCGACTTCCGGCAGCGGGAACAAGAATGGCGAATCGTTTGGCAGCAGCATCACCTCAATATTGGGGGTGATCTGATTGATGTACTGTTACATCAGCAGATCAGGATTATCTTTGATTGCTGCAGCCACCAGTTCCAATGCCTTGGCCTCGGCTTCGGCTTCGATCAGGCGGGCATCCGCCCGGCCCTGGGCGTCGATCACAGCGGCATCTGCCCGGCCCTGAGCGGTCTGACGGGCTTGTTCAGCTTCCTGTTTCTTTTGCTCAACCACAAACTTGCCCTGCTGCGCCAACTGCTCGGCGATCTGCTTCTGTTCCACCGAAGCTGCATATTCATCTGAGAAAGAAATATTGCGCAGCACAAAGTCGATCATGATCAGGCCATTTTCATCGAACTTGTTGGTTAACTCCTTACTCACCATATCCACCAGTTCAAAGCGTTTGGAACTGTACACTTCTTCAATTCCAAACTGCGAAACCGCATCACGGATGACACCCCGTGCCTGCGCCCGCACCAGGTCGCGGTCATAGCGGTCCTGCCAGGTGATATGCACCTTCACCACCTGCGTCGGGTCCACGGCATAAATGATCGAGGCATCAATCAGCACTTTCTGACCATCCGAGGTACGCGCTTCAATCGAATCGTCACCTGCCAACTGCCCCTCAGTAGGCGCGATCGACATCGTATACGTCTGGCGTGAGATCGGATAGGTGATTACCGATTCGGCAAACGGGATCACCCAATGCAAACCGGGATCCAAAGCCTGCTCACGGTAGCCTTTCGGATCAATCGCCGAAATGACGACACCTCGCTCCTGCGGCTCAATGAACACCAATCCTGCACTTACCGTGCTGATTACGATCGCAACCACGGCCACAACCAAGATCAGCGTACCAGCGCGCTTGACCGGGGTCTTGCGTGATGCTTGCATCACAACCACTGCCACAACAAGGAAAAACCCTACCCATGCGAATAGGGAAACTGCCTGAAATAATCTAGCAATATTCATCTTCTAACTCCTGAAAAACAAAAAAACATCTAAAGCCGATAGGTAAAACGATGTACTAAAACACGTCAAACCCGTGCTCCAAATATTTTCCCTCTACATTCTATTGATTACACGCCGCGAATGATCTGACAAAAATAAATAACGGCAGTTGCAAGCTTCTGCGTGACGAAGCTTACTCCAGCCTGGGGAACATTTCCCCAGCATGAATATGTATACCATGAAAGTATTTGAAATTTATATAAAACAGTGACTTGGGAATGCCCCATAATAAAATTCATTAAAAACTCTTCCCTAAAATCTTCGATTTGGGGGGAGTTGGAGGGGGTGCTTTTTCTTCAAGCATTACAATCAAAACCCACTCACATCTCCAGCAGGATCGTCACCGGCCCATCGTTGGCGATCTCCACCAGCATATCTGCCCCAAACTCACCGGTCTGGGTAGGCACCCCCTGCGCACGAAGCAGTTCGACAAAACGATCCACCAGCGGGCTGGCAATCTCCGGCGGGGCAGCCTGCACAAAGGACGGGCGATTGCCCTTGCGGGTGTTGGCATACAGCGTGAACTGTGACACCACGATCGCGTCACCTTTTATATCCAACAGTGACAGGTTCATCTTGTCATCCGCATCACTGAAGATGCGCAGCCTGGCGATCTTACGCGCCAGTGCCTCGGCCTGAGTCTCGTCGTCTTCCGGTCCCACCCCCAGCAGGATCACCATCCCCTGCCCGATCTCTGCCACGCGTTCCCCTGCGATGGCCACACTGCCTTGCTTGACTCTCTGCACCACTGCCCGCATGTTTTACCTCCGCGATTATTGTCATTTCGAAAGAGCCTGGCGGCTGTGGTAATCTCCTCACAGTGGGGGAGATTGCTACGCCCCTTACGGGGCTCACAATGACATCTCTGTCTTATTTTCTTTGCGGCTTAACGCCTTTGCGTGAGAATAAAAGAAAAATCACCTCATCCACTCTCACTCAAAACCACCCAAACCACACCATTTCATTATACAATAGGGCATCAAATCCAAACCCACGAGACCTCGACCATGCTCATCTCACTGGACAACATCACCCTGCGAATCAACGGCCACCGTCTGCTCGAAAACACCACCTGGACGATCCACAAAGGCCAGAACTGGGCCATCATCGGACCCACCGGGTCGGGCAAAACCTTGCTCGCCAGAGCCATCGGTCATCAAATTCCCGTTGTGCAGGGCAGCGTCCAGCATTTCTTTGCGCAGCCAGATCCGGCACTGGGCCGCACCAAAAACATCCTCACCCTCTCAACCCACACCCACCAGCAATTCATGCAGAGATTTTCCACCTACCATCAGGCCCGCTGGCAAAGCATAGAAAGAGACGAATCCCCCATCGTGGCAAACCTGCTCACCGCCAACAGCATTGTCCAGGTCTCACCCTACGAAATCGACCCGCCCCTGCCAGACCCGCAGCGCTTTGCTAAAAAACAGGCAGAGGTCATCTCCCTGCTCAAGCTGACCCCCTTGCTGCCAAAACATATCCACCTGCTTTCACATGGCGAATCCCGCAAGGTCTTCATCGCCCGCCTGCTGCTGCAATCGCCGCAGTTGCTCATCCTGGATGATCCCCTGATCGGTCTCGATCCGCAATCCAGAGCTACCCTCGCCGCCGGCATCACTGACCTGATCCGCCAGCAAGCGGTGCAGGTCTTATTCATCACCACCCGTGCCGATGAAATCCCGCCCGACATCCGGCACCTGCTCGTGATGCAGGATGGTCACATCGCAGCGCAGGGAGCGCGTATGCAGCTCCTCAATGACCCCAAACTGCAAAACCTGGTCTCGCCCCCGCCTGCCTCGCGGCAGGCCTATAAGGGAAACGCAGCCTTTGACGCCATGATCGCCAGTTATGCAGACGACAGTTCCCCTACCCCAGCCGCCCTGGTGGAGATGCAAAACGTCTCCGTCCGTTACGGCCAGACCGGCATCCTGCACAACATCAACTGGACCGTGCGCCAGGGCGAGTGCTGGGCACTGCTGGGACACAACGGAGCCGGAAAAAGCACCCTGCTCAGTCTGATCCTAGCCGACAATCCCCAGGCCTACGCCAACCACATCAGCCTCTTCGGAAAGCGGCGCGGTTCCGGCGAAAGCATCTGGGAGATCAAACGCAGGATTGGCTGGGTCTCCCCCGAGCTGCACATCTACTTCCGCAAGACTGTCACCTGTCTGGATGCGGTGTGCAGCGGCTTCTATGATTCCAACGGCCTTTATCATTCCTGCACTGCCGACCAGACCGCCGCATCGCATAACTGGCTGCAAATCCTGGACATGGCCTCCCTGGCCGAGGTGCCCTTCAACGCCCTCTCCACCGGGCAGCAGCGCCTGATCCTCCTCGCGCGCGCCCTGGTCAACAATCCCCCGCTGCTGATCCTCGATGAACCCTGCCAGGGCCTCGACGAATCCCACCGCCGCGTCTTCCTCGACCTCCTCGACCAGCTCTGCGAAGGCACCAACCTCAGCCTGATCTACGTCACCCACTACGCCGACGAGCTGCCCGCCTCCATCGATCATCACCTGCGACTCAAGCAAGGATGTGTGATTTAGATGTAAGGACGGATGGCGTCCGCCCAAGCGCGCGTCCCAAATGAACCACAGGTTGCAATTCTAACTGGCGACCGTTGTTCAGATAGACATTATTGGCTGTTCATACTGAGGGGCGCATGCCATCCAACAAAGCATTGGATACTATGCGCCCCTACAAAACCACCACCGTCACCAAAATTTCCACCCACCATCCATACACAAAGGTAGAGACAGGTTTCAAAACCTGTCCCATATTCAAGGCTACATTCACCACGCCCAAACAAAATCAACACAGTACCGAAACTTAAAATCTTCCTCCCGCTTGCCGGGAGGAAGATTTAGAAGGAGGGCCTACTTCGCCTTCTCACTCCATGCTATAATATACGAGACAAAACCATAAATATTTTCTCCGAACTGTGCCGCCTAAAGGCTAACGCCCACGGCAAGCAGTCGACAGGGCATGGTGAGAAATCGCCATACCTCCCGCAATTGGAAAGGAGATCAGCAACCGGTCGCCTTTATGCCATAAGGCCGACTTCTCGTTGCCCACGCACCTCCTCTTGCGAGCAGGTGCTTTTATTTTGCATTACACCATTTTTAAGGAGAGAAACATGCCCCACAAAAAACTCGGTATCACCCTTTTCTCATTGATCGTGCTTTTCGCTCTTGCCCTGAGTGCGTGCGGTGCTCCCGCAGCCGCCCCCGCGCCAGCGGTGGAAGAAGAAGCACCTGCCGCCGAACCCATTCTGGAAATAGTTGGCACTGACCAGACCCTGTCCTTCAGCATGGCAGAACTGCAAGCCCTGCCCGCTGCCGAAGGCCAGGCCGGTATGATCAGCAGCACCGGCGCCATCACTCCGCCCATCGTCCACAAAGGCATCTCCCTCAAAGACCTGGTGGAACTGTTAGGCGGCATGGATAAAAGTATGGGGCTGTACGTCGAAGCTGTCGACGGTTATGGCATCACCTTTTCTTACGATCAGGTCATGTCCGGCGATTTCATCACCTACGACCCCGTCACCGGGATTGAGATCAGCGTCGAGGGTCCGTTAACTGCCATTCTGGCTTACGAGCGCGACGGCAAAGCCATGGACCCCGTACAGGACGGTCAACTGCGGGTGGTCGCCGTTGGTCCCGAGGCTGACAATCTGATCGACGGTCATTGGGCCGTCAAATGGGTCAACTATCTCGAATTGAAGAGCGTGGCCGCCAACTGGTTCCTGCACCTTGAAGGCGTCCTCACTGAAGAAATGGACCGCGCTGCCTTTGAATCCGGTTCCTCCCCCCACTGCCACCTCAAATCCTGGACGGATGAGAACGGTGATGAATGGATGGGAATTCCCCTGTGGTATCTTGTGGGCCGTGTTGATGATGAAGTCCGTCACGAGGGCCGCGCCTTTGATGAAGACCTGGCCGAAGCCGGCTACGTGATCACCGTCACCGCCGCCGATGGCTACAGCGTGGAACTCGCCAGCCAGGATGCCTCCTTCAATGACGAATGGATCGTTGCCGCTCAGGTCAACGGCGAACCGCTCTCCGATAAAAACTACCCCCTGCGCCTGGTCGGTGAAGGTCTCTCCACAGGCCAGATGGTCGGCGCCGTCGAGTCGATCGTTCTCGACCTTGAAGCCCAGCCTGAAACCACTGCCGCGCCCGAAACCCCGCCGCCTGCCGCAGACCCCGCCCGCGAGATGGAAGGCGACCTGATCATCTCCGGCGTGGTGGACTTCGTGATGCCCTTCCAGTTTGCTGAACTGCAGGACATGGACGTGGTCACGATCAACACCAAACACCCCAAGAAAGACGAAATGGTCGACTATCGAGGTGTGCGCCTCAACGACCTGCTCGCCATGGCCAAGCCCCGGGCCGATGCCAAGACCGTCAAACTCATCGCCAGTGATGGCTATGCCATCGAAGTTCCCCTGGCCGATGTGCTCGCTTGCGCGGATTGCCTGATTGCCTTTGATGATGACGGCTCTCTGAAAAGCGTTATGCCCGGCATGGACAGTATGTTCTGGGTCAAAGACGTGGTTTCAATCGAGATTCAGTAATTGGTAAAATAAAGGTAGGCAGGAATCCTGCCCACCTTTATAATTACTTTATCGTCATTGCAAGCTCCGGAGGGGCGTGGCAATCTCCACCCCCGCACAACTTGAACGCTTCGGCTTCGCCCCCTTCGAAGGTGATAACAGGCTCAGCCTGCGCTCCTTCGCGACCCGAGTTCCATCGTTCCGCCAAGTAGGGGCGGATGGCGTCCGCCCAAACTCTATGCAAACTAATACCTATGTCCTTCAAAAGCCTGCCAACTATTAATTAATCACTTTTCTTGAAAACAAAAACCTCACCCCAAAAGCACCTATCTCTTATGAAATCTTTCAAACTCCCCATTCTCTCCCTCATCATCCTCCTCACCTCCCTAGCTGGCTGCGCGCCCCAGGCCAAAACCCCGCTGACGGTCTTCGCCGCCGGCAGCCTGATCGTGCCGCTGCACGAGATTGAAGCCGCCTTTGAAAAGGCACATCCCGATGTCGACGTATACACTGAATATCATGGCAGCATCCAGGTGCTGCGCCATTCCTCCGAA
>JAIOTF010000167.1 GCA_021107195.1 Anaerolineaceae bacterium
GGTTGTGACCCAGCACTATATTATGCTGCAGCGCAATTTGTTGTATACGGCCATTACGCGGGCGAGGGAGTTGTGTGTCCTGGCCGGCAGCAGGCGAGCCATTGGAATTGCTGTAGGCAACAATAAGGTGTCCCAGCGCTTTACAGCTCTGGCGTGGCGGTTGGGGAATTTGCCTGAAGAGAAAGTGCCGTTTTGGGTTTAGCTTTTGCTCAATAAATGAGCAAGCTGCATTTGCACGCCCAGAAGCTGGTAGTCATAGAGCGCCTGGTTGTTCAATACGGAAAGCTGCCGCATGATCAATTCACTTATTCCAGGGTTGGTTCCCAGTCCGGCGACCAGAGATTGTGAGTGAGCCGGGTCTTGCAGCAGATTTCCGTTCAGAGCGAGGTCCAGGATTTCCTCTTTTGCGGATTGGGTGGATTGCTCTGTGTAAATACGCTGCCCCCCCAGGCGATAGAAAGAGGGATTCGGGTTGCCGGAATAGAGGGCGATGGTTTCTTCGATTGCGGCCAGGGCTTCGGGCGTGCGGCTTGAAAGGGCCATTTGCAGGCCCGTCACATCGCCGTTTTTCAGCATCATCAATAGTCTTGGGTCGGGTGTGGCCTGGATGCGCGGCAGCGATTTGGAAAGAGGAGCTTGTGCGGGTTGGTTGGAAGCTCTGCGTTTTGCTTCTTCTGCGATTGCTTTTTCTCGTTCGGCGGCCTGTTGCGCTGTTTTTTCTTTGGCTTCCGCGGCGGCTTTTTTCTGTTTAGCAGCCCGTTGGGCGGCTAATTTCTTGGCTTCCTGTTTTTCAGCTTCAGCAGCGTCTTTTTCGAATTCCTTTGCCAGCCAATCTTTGTTAAAGTGGTGCCAAACAAAGAAACCGACCATTTCACTGGTCATGATGGCACTTCCCCACATGATGAGAAATAATATGAACCGGAGAAATCCAGATTTGATGCCGAGGAGAATTAAAACGCCGCAGACGAGATAGATTCCCAGCCCTGCGAAAAGCCATTGGCGGTTTTCTTTTGAATCTTCTTTGGCGTACCTCTTGAACTTGTTGATGGCAATATCTTGGGGGATTGTGAAATAGAAAATCAGGGCGACAAATATTAATTGCAGAACAAACCCGCCCGCCAGTGTTGTGGAGCGCCTGGGATTCAGAAAATACACGGCGAGGCCGGGCAATGAGAGCAGAAAAGCGGCGATGTAACTGGGTGTGGTGTTCATAGTTCTTCCTTCGGTGTGTATTTAATTTTGCGATCATGATTGTGAGGAGTATGTTTCCCCCGGTGAATGCATCACCAGGTTGATTATACAGAGCCATGTTTGGAAAAGTCAATCGAAAAAACGCTTTTACGGGATAATTAAATTAACAACAAGTTTTCTTGTTAATTGGGTATAATTTTTATGCTGTCTCCCTGGGGGAGATATCGAAATCTCATTGCATTCAATTGGACATGGCAAAAGGGATGGTTATGAACAAGAAGACAAATAAAAGCAAATTCTTTGGTTTTGTGCTGCTGGTTTTGGTTTTGAACAGCCTGTTGCTGGGCTTTGCCCCTTATGCCCCGCAGGCTGAAGCTGCAGCCGCCCCGGCGGGCGAGAATATCGCCGCCTTGCAGGCGGAGCACGAAGCGTGGGTGACCACTACTGCGGACAGCGGAGAAGGCAGTCTGCGCGAAGCAATGCAGCAGGCCCGGCCTGGAACGGTGATTCGCTTTGACCCTGCGGTTTTCCCCGAAGCGAATCCAGCCACGATTATGCTGAAAAGCGGTCTGCCAGAGCTAGTCACCGGAGAGGTAACGATTGACGCCCAGGGTGCAGGAGTCATCCTGGATGGCAGCCTGCTGGGCAATGAACCGGAGCAGGCGTTTGTGGACGATATCAGTTTATCCTTTGATGGTGGCCCCAACCTGCTGGAAAACGGCGGTTTCAGCCCGAACGGGAATTTTGACCATTGGCAAATTTGGCAGACTTACGATGTAGAGAATTTTCGTTGGAATGAGGACGAAGGCGTGCAGGAACCTGGCTGTTTTGAATGGACAGGAATCAACCGGCAGTTCTATATTTCCCTGCTCTACCAGCTCACCAGGCCGTTTTTCAACAGCAGCGGCGATGGTGGTGGTGCGGATTATTCAAACAGTGTCTTTTTGCCTTTGGATGGCGCAGAAACAATTGATTTGCGCTTTTGGTATCGGTATGGCAGTTTATCTGCACAGCTTTCTTTTGTAACGGAATTCGGAGAATGGGAAAATGTTCATCAAGGCTTTGAATACGCGGATTTTTGGGATCAGGCAGTATTCCGTATAGAAGTTCCTGAGGGAGCAGATAGCGTAGCTTTGGAGATTTCGGTTTACCCTACCCAATATACACACGGGCTGATCATATCATCGGATAACAACATCATCCAGGGGTTAAAGATCATCAATTTCCCTGGCAGCGGCATTGAAATAAATGGCAGCGACAATGTGATTGGCGTCCCCAACCCGTGGATGGAAGCGGGCTGCGGCGGCACCTGCAATCTTCTGTCAGGCAACATGGAAGCCGGTATCATGATTAACGGAGGCGGGGGGAATATTATTCAAGGCAATTATATTGGCGTGGACCAACTTGGTGTTACCGCTATGAAGAATGGTTTGGCCGGTGTGCGCATTTTTGATTCAAATGATAATCAGATTGGCGGAAGTTTTTCGCAAGGTGAGGGCAATTTGATCAGCGGCAACTCGATGGGGGTTGAGATCAATTCCGAAACAGGGGTCACCGTTGTTGAGGGCAATATCATCCAGGGCAATTTGATTGGTACGGATTTTTCCGGTATGGAAGATGTGCGTAATGGAGCCGGGGTCAGCCTGGGGGGTAGCAGCTATACCTTGATTGGCGGTGATGATCCGGACCTGCGCAATATCATTTCCGGCAATCAGCTTGGAATCTCAATGAGTGGCAGTGCGCACCATAACCTTGTTTTGGGTAATTACATCGGCACGGACATTACCGGCTTGAGCAGGCTCAAGAACGATTATGTTGGTGTCGAAATGAACAATGGTGCTTACAGTAACCAGGTGGGCGGCACGGAAACGGGAGAAGCCAATGTGATCAGCGGCAATGGGGATGCCGGTGTGCTGCTGCGTGATTTTGAAAGCAAGGATAACCTGGTGACGGGCAATTGGATTGGTATTGGGGCGGATGGTGAGACTCCAGTTCCCAATAGGACCAGTGGTGTGTATATTGAGAATACGATCAATCACCAGATCGGGCCGGGGAACCGGATTGCCAATAATGGCGATGCGGGTGTGAATATCCAGATTGAGGGTGTGGAAAATGGTAACACGATCACCCAGAACTCAATCACAAATAATCAGGCAGCAGGGATTCGCGTGAATGTTACTGAGGAAGATGCTCTCCCGGCTGCGGAGGATGTCACCGTCTCCAAGCGATCTGTGACGGGAACGGCACCCGCGGGAACAACACTGGAGTTTTATCAGGATGCCAAAGACGAAGGCGAAATTTACCTGGGAACGATTGAGGCGGATGATAAGGGACGCTTTAGCTGGGTGGCTCCGGTGGGCACGCTGCTCAGTGAGAATATCACCGTGCTGGCGACCAACAGTGCAGGCACCACGGGCGGATTCTCCAAACCTGCAGTCTTGCCGGGTGCCTTTCTGGCGGAGATTCCCGGCTTGCCAGGGCCGGAGCAGGTATCGCTCAAGTTGAATGTGCTTTCATTGAACGCGATCATTGCACTAGTCGCCATGCTCTTCTTCGGTGTGGTGGGTACTTGGTTCAATGAAAGCCTGGAGGATTTTTCCGAGGAAATCACCCTGGCGGTAAAGAAGTTCCTTTGTAAATTGAAATTGGCGCGTTGTGAGGCTGGGACAGATGTCAAGCCAGCGTCCTTGCGGGATACTTTGTTGAAATGGCTGCTGATTCTGGGTGTCACGGCATTTATCCAAACGTTTTTGGACCCAGGGGTGCGTTTCGACCGCGCCTGGTGGGGGCAGCTTACCACGTTGATCCTGAGTGGTTTGCTGGTTACCGGCCTGCAAATTGCCAGCGAATGGCTGCTGCGCCGCCTGTCTGCGGGATATACCGAGGTCAGGGTAACTGAGGTTAGCGGGATTGGCTTGGTGATGGCGATCATGAGTGTGCTCTTCTCGCGTGTGATGCGCTTCAGCCCGGGCATGGTTTTGGGTACGGTAGATGGACTTTATTGTAATCCGCAGTTGGAAGACCCGCGCCAGGATGGCCAGCGCGCCTTGGCGGCAAAGGGGGCGGTGCTGGGCCTGACTTTCCTCGGCTGGCTGCTTTCTCCATTGTTTGATGGGCAGCCCGGCATCCAGTCTTTGTTAATCACCATGTTTGTGATTGGCATTCAATATGCCTTCTTTGAACTGATTCCCTTAAAAGTGCTGGATGGCTACGTTGTACGGGTGTGGGATAAGTGGATCTGGCGGCTGTCTTTCTTCATCAGTATGCTGGGCTTTGTTTATCTCTGTGTAAACCCGGACACAAGCGACCTGGGCGCTTTTCGCGAGAACAGCTTGCTGTCCCTGGGGATTATTGCTGGTGTATTACTATTGGTTTCGTTGGCGTTGAGAATCTTTTTAGGTTGGATAGATAAGGATGAAACCAAACATTCGTCCGAAACAGAATCGAGGCTGGATGGGGATTCCTCTCTTTGATTTGAACATGACGAAGAAATATTATCAAACCTGGTTTTTGTGCTTACTGCCTTTATTGATTGGGTTAGGTGTAGCTGGTATAGCGAAAGCACGATTTGTTTTGTTTCCCGTTTTACAGTTACGCATTGATTTAGGCAGTTGTGTGATTCTACTGGGACTATTTTTGTCAATCCTGGTTGGTTGGATCAGGTACCGAGAGCAAATTCATCAGCATCAATTGGAGCAGTTATTAGATGAAGAAGCTAACGAGCATAAGCAATTTCTCTTGCGGTTAGATCATGAGTTAAAAAACCCATTATCAACTATCAGAACAGGTGTTGCTTGTTGTACGCAATTGATTAGCAATGAAGTATACAGCAATCTGACGCTTCCAAATTCAGAATTACAACAGACAATGGCTCAGATCGATCATCAAACCCAACGAATCAGCCGGCTGATTAACGATTTGGGCAAGCTTGCAGAATTGGAAACCTGTCCGCTTGAAAATACAGCGGTAGATATCAACCTTTTATTGGAAGAGTTGGTAAGTGATATGCAAACCAGACCTGATGCAAAGGAGCGCGGTATTCATCTTTCAGTTCCCAGCGCACCCTGGCAGTTACCAGATATTCGTGCTGATGAAGATTTGTTGTATCTTTCGATTCGTAATTTGCTGGACAACGCCATTAAATATACAGATACGAACGACACCATCGAAATTCGTGCGCTTGAAAATCGCGATCATATCCTTATCGAGATTGCAGATAGCGGCATTGGTATTCCGGAAGATGAAATAAAAAATGTTTGGGGGAAACTCTACCGTGCAAAGAATTCCCGTGGAATACCAGGAAATGGGTTGGGGTTATCTATTGTTCGAATAATTATCAAGCGCCTCAATGGAGAGTGCGATCTTCGCAGTCGCGATGGGCGGGGAACAATAATTACCTTGCAGTTGTCTAAGTCCAAGGATTCCTGACAGCTTGTTTTGTTACGGATCTGATACATCAACAACAACATAATCTATTGTATTTTCGAGATACTAAGAGTGAGGTAGGCATATGTGGAAAATACTTATCACTATTTTCATAATTGCGCTCTTCTTCTCATTGAGTGGATGCCAAGAAATGCAGATACTCATTGAATTCCCGGAAGAGGCTGTGGTTGATTCTGTATTTCTAACTCCGGAACAGATTGTAGATGAAACTTCGCCCAGTTTGAAAACAAGTATGCCTACGAGTACCGTTGAACCTATTTCTACCGAGATGCCTGATTTTGATTCATCGAGATATTTCTTTTCAATAGAGGCCTTGCCGAAAGATGTTAATTTTATCGCCGACGACGAAAAAACTTTGCTGGTTTCCTATTTAGAATCGCCAGGAAGTCTGTTTGGAGTTGCCCATGTGCGCGAATACGAATCTTATCCAGATGATATTTTCGTTGCTCAAAATTTGATTCAATGCCCTATTGCCGTCCAACCGAACATGTTGTTATCTGGCCATCATGGACAGGATTTTCATCCAACAACAGCGCGACGCTCATTAGGGGAAAAGTCTGTGATCTATCACCTTGAAGACAAGATCAGTTATCGTTTCTATCAAAATAACATGATGGTCGTTATTGACCTGCGAGGATCACATCCTTTTGTTACAGAAGAGAATGCCTATCTGCTCGCAAAGAGCATCTATGGCAAGCTTCCTGAAGACTTTCCCATTTCCACATTGATTGAGTCGCCTTCTCTGGACTACCAGTCTGAACTGAGCGGGAAATATTTTCGTGCGATTGAATTTGTCTCTTGCCATTCGCCTCATATAGTCACTGATCCGGTTGTAGAAACAGAGTTGGGCTATTGTTTTCGCACCGATATTGTCGAACTCATTTTGAACTTAAAAGTGGGCATTTACGATAAGCGTTATGAAAAATTAGTTTATATGAAAGAATTTCTCTTTGTTCCACAGATGGGAGAATGGGTGACCGGTCTATTTTTCCCGGTCTGGGGCTATGGCTGGCAGCATTTTCATGAAGGAGAATACGAAGCCCTTTTTTGGGTTGATGATCAATTGGTCGAAGTGATCCCGTATACATTGGTGAAAGAACCAATGCAGTGAAGCCTTTGTTGAATAGAGTTGATCGGAGCTGGTATGGAAGGTAAAAAGCAGACCATTTTGCTTGTTGACGATGATGAGGATATTACCTATACATTGAGCACATTTTTAAACCGCTGTGGATTTGAATGCCAGGTTGCATCCAATGGACAGGAGGGTTTGCGTATTTTGAAGAAAACCCCTCCTGATTTGATTGTCTGTGATGTTATTATGCCAGAAATGGACGGCCGAGAATTTTTACGCAGTTTGCGCACAAGCCAAATTCAAATCCCGGTTATCATGCTCACGCAGGTGGGGACCACCTGCGAAAAAGTGCTTGCCCTGGATGAAGGAGCAGACGATTACATCAACAAGCCTTTTGACCCCATGGAACTGGTTGCGCGCATTCGCTCGGTGTTGCGTCGCAGTCAGTTATACCAGTCTTCACTTTCCAATGCATGGATGTTGTCTGCTGGTGAATTGTTGATCAACCGTCAGCGCAGGGAAGTATATTTGCAAGGGGAGTTAGTGCATTTGACCCATCGCGCATTTATTCTGCTGGAATACTTAATAACCCATCCTGATGAAATTCTTACTCGTGAACGCCTTCTTTCTATTGTTTGGGGATGGGAAAACGTGGTTCCTACACGTTCGATTGATACCCGCATTAGTGAACTACGAAAGGTATTGAAAGACCAGGTTGAAAAACCACTGTATATAGAAACGATTCCACAGCAAGGTTATCGTTTTATTCATCCAGTAAAAATCAGTGGATGAGAACAAGCCCTCTGTCACCGTTTTGTTACAGGTTGGACACAAAGAAGGAATTAGAGTATGAGATACTAGCGCAAATCAAAAACGAATCAAGGAGAACAATAATGAAACATTTAACTCGTATTGCAAGTATTTTGATCGGATTTTCTATTCTTCTTTCTGCTTGTGCAGCTCCGGCAGAGACTGTGGCTGCTGAAGAGTCTTTGCCGGCAGAAGTAGAATCAGAAGTTGCGGCAACAGAAGTTCCTGTTCCGACGGCAGAACTTGAAGTTCAACCTGGCGTGGTTACAACCACAGAGAATGAAGGGGCTGGATCTCTGCGTGAAGTGGTTTCAGAGGCACAACCTGGTGATATTATCACATTTGACCCATCTGTTTTCCCGCCTGAAAACCCTGCTATCATTCACTTGTCTGTGCCGGGCCCAATTTTCCTTAACCAGGGTGATATTACCATTGATGCATCCTCCGCGGGTGTTATTCTGGATGGTGAAGGCGGTCCAGAGACGGGGTTGTCAATAAAATCCAAGAACAATGTTGTGTATGGCATTAAATTCATTAATTTCGCCCTTTCGGGAATTTTGATGGATGGAGAAAATAATCCCGAAATGGTTACAAACAATATCGTTGGTGGAGACCGCGATATGGGAGAAGGTCCGTATGGGCAGGGTAATTGCTTTGGGCAAAATGAAGCCGCCATTTATATTCAACGTGGTGCTTCTGGAAATATGTTTACCGGTAATCTGGTAGGCACAGATTATGATGGCGGCGATATTGGAAACAAAAAAGGTGGCGTCATCATTCAAGCTGGTGCTCCTGATAATGTTATTGGTCCAAATAATATCATTGCTAACAATAACGAATACGGAGTAATGGTCGAGGGTTCTGACCGAAATCTTGTCACGCAAAACGCCATTTTTAATCATCACAATGGGCCGCTCATGCTGGTGAATGGAGGGAATCGGGAATGGATTTCCCGTATTGAACCTGAAAGCATTGAAATTAACTGCGCAAGCGGATTTATTAGTGCCGAGATTTTCCCTTCCCCCATTCAGACGCTGGAAGTTTTCTCTGGTGACGAAAGCGGAATGATGGTGTACGAGGGCAGCCTTGAATTAAATGCACAGCCTAATGATAATGGCGATGACGTGCGAACCTCTTTTACCTTTGAAAAGGGAGAAGCATTTCAGGGTGGTTATCTGTACTTTGGGGGACATACTGCGGATGGTGAGACAACCACATTCACGGATGCTGTGGTTTGTGAATCTGGTTTAGGTGATGTTGCACAGTACCTTGACAACCCACGTCTTGTTTGGTTAGACACATTTGGCACCCCCGACAATGTGGAAAAATGGTATATGGAATTTCCTACAGATGCCGTCGGCGGGAAAGTGGTTGATGGTCATCTGGTATTCGATTCTCCTAATGGCGATTGGCGGATGGCAAAACTCAATGATCCGTTAACTGCTTATTTGGAAGAAGCGAACGAAAGCGGATCACAAGCCATTTTGATGACTTTTCAATATACCGGAAATAGCGGTTTTCGTGTTCAGGCATCCATACGACCACAAGACAATCCTGATTATTTGTACGAAACCGGCATCATGTTCGATAATGGTCCCCAGCAATTTATTCAATCGCCTGATGAAGCAGCCCCCCTTGAAGATATGCAAGGGCCCCTTGAAATTCAGCCGGATACTGACTATCAGTACCTGATGGCTATTGACAATGCTAACGGCAATTTGATTGCAGCAATTTGGGAAAAAGGCAATCCGCAAAATGCCCGCACCTGGGATAGCCCCATTAACCCCGATATGTCCAATCAGCCCTGGAATTTTGTTGTCTTTGGTTACAGTCAGACACAGATACGCGTGGATGAGATTCAAATTCTGGCGTTTGGTAATTGATTGTTTGATGCGCATCTTGGAAAAGCAGCCAGGATTTTCTGGCTGCTTTTTGGTTAATACTGTTGTAAGTTGAAGACGGGGTGTTCAAGCTGATATTTTTCGGGAGCAAAAAAAGATCCTGGCTTACGTGATGTCAGCGCATCAGGCCCACACTGTGCGGCATTGACCGTTTAAGGTGTGCGATTTCATTGTTTTACGCACCGGGGCCCGGAGTTCCCCGTGATGGTCATGCCGGTTGTGACCCAGCATTATATTATGCTGCAGCGCAATTTGCTGTATACGGCCATTACGCGGGCCCGGAAGTTGTGTGTCCTGGCCGGCATCAGGCGAGCCATCGGGATGGCGGTCCGTAACAATAAGGTGTCCCGGCGTTTTACGGCTCTGGCGTGGCGGTTGAAAGAGTAAAAATTCGAGACGAGATACCCGAGCGAGAACGATATATTTGATGCTTAGCCGCGAATCGCCTATAATATACCAATCAGATTGGGTCACACTGAGAGGGCATATGTGACTCTCCTTGGGAGATTCTTATGGAATACGGAATTGTAATACGGGTGCAGGGAGCGTATACTTTGTTTACTCGTCCCGAGATGAGAGTAGAGCGGATGAGTTACGATGTCATTACACCTTCGGCTGCGCGGGGCATTATTGAGGCGGTTTACTGGAAACCCGCCATTCGCTGGGTGATCGACCGAATCCACGTCTGAAATGAAATCCGGTTTATCAACATCCGGCGTAATGAGGTCAGTGAAAAGGTCTCCGAAAGGGGCGCGCGATGGCGGATGAACGGTGCAAGTGAACCGTTTTATCTGGATGCGACAGACAAACGTTTTCGCCAGCAGCGCGCAGCCATGATTTTGAAGAATGTAGATTATGTGATTGAGGCCCATTTTGAACAGGTTCCGGGAAAGGCCGGGAAAGTAGATACGGCAGCGAAACATTACAACATGGCCCTGCGCCGGTTTCGCAAAGGACAGTATTTCCATCCGCCTTGTCTGGGGACACGTGAATTTGGTGCCAAAGTTGAGTTGATCGAAGACGGCGTGATTCCCAGAAGCAAGTTGAGCGGAGTGAAAGAATTGGGCTGGATGTTGTATGATATGAATTTTTCCGACCCGGATGATATTGTTCCGCAATTTTTCAACGCTGTCATGCGAGACGGCGTGATCGATTTGACGCAAGTCACACTGGCGAGGTGAGAATTGGTTTTACAGGCACTGAACCGGTATTATTAACCAATGGTGCTAGTTTTTAGAGTGAAAACTCAGCGATGCTCATCTTGTAAGGATCAGCATCAGGATGAATGGAGTGAAACAAATCCAGGAGTACATTGAACATGGCAGACACATATGCCAGACGGGATTGAATGTATGCAGCCAATCTGTGCCGAATTCGCTTCAAATCACAAATGACCGTTATCAATGACAAAGCTGTTTCGACACACATTCGTTCATTCCACGTGCCCTTCTTGCAGATTTTCATATTCTCTGGAATACCGTCTTTGTTTCTAAAGCCGTAATCTGCCAGAACAATGGTTTTGTCAATGAAGGGCTCCACCAGCGGATTGAAACGCTGATCGTGCACATTCATCGTATCCCAATCCCAGGCGACAACACGACAAAACTCGTTGAGAAGCCAGCAAAACTTGATTCCGACGCTCCAACGCCCCTTGTCTTGTCCCTTTTTGCCGACTTGCTGGCGACTGCGGCCCTCACGGATGGGAAAAATCAACTCAATCGGATAGCTGTCGATGACTGTGAAGAACGTTGGATCTGCCATCAGCAGATTGCACCAATCCTGATGCGTTTTGAGGAAACGTTGTAACCGGGTTCTATCAGGCAAGCCGCCACAACCAAACCAATCATTATAATCGCGCTTCAGCCAACGATAGAAAGCCCGGAAATAACCGCCTTTGAGAGCAAACAAAATGCCGATCGTCACCAATTCACTGGGATACAACTTCGCCTGGGAATGTTTTGGAATATCTGGCATGTTGTCGTCCACAAAACAGAAAATGTGTAGGATAATATCATTTGTAGTCATGGGGTGCCTCCTCTTTTTGGTTGTAACCGTTCACTCCCCCAAAGCGAATTGCTAGCGTTAATGGATAA
>JAIOTF010000150.1 GCA_021107195.1 Anaerolineaceae bacterium
AGCTTGTCCTCAAAAGGGATGACCTGTTCACCAGCCTGGTCTCCCTGCAAGCGCAGATAAGATCCAGTACCTGTATCATACTCCCAAAACACCTGATCGGTGTAGTGATAGGGCACCCAAATTCGCTGGGCTGGCTGGCCGCTTTCCGGCGGTTGAGGGTCAAAGCGCAGCCCCGAAAGAGCTGGGCTGCCGCGGCGGGTAACGGTGTCGGCGGCGATGGTTTGCATCTCTTGAGGAAGAATGAAAGCCGTGTTGGTATCTTCGGCATCTTCTTTACCAAAGACAATATTGCGTTCCTCCAGATGGGGCATAACTCGCGTAGAGGCCGAGCCAAAGACCAGGAAACCGCGATACAGCTCCCGCAAGGTTTCATAAGGCAGGCGTGCCGAGCGGAGCGGGCCTATTTGCGTTGGTTGGCAGAAACCGGCATCATCACAAACCTCCTCCGGGGGAAACTCGCCATAAAACACTGCCAGGAAGCGTGTTGCCCCTTCACCAATATACATTTCATAGACAAAACTGGCATACGACAAACCGGATTGAGGACGGGCAGAGAGGGGAGCATTGGCAATGGAGACCAACCCGGGGGAAACCTCAAGCAGTTCCGGATCAGTCACTGCCAACCCGGTTAAGGGATTGACCCCGGCCGGGAAGCTGTCCGGCCCCACCGCCTTCAGGGCAGGTGCTGCGGTGTTCGTGGGCTGAGAGGTTTTTGTTGGGAAATGTGTGCGTGTAGCCTGGAGCGGAGTGGTTGTGCTCGTAGCGGGGGCAGTGCGGATCGCGGCAGCGGTTGGCTGCACGATGACAGGTGCCTTCTGACAAGCCGCCAGAAAGACTACTGCAAGCAACGTGCTGCTGAATACGCCTCGTTTGAGCGTTTTACACACTCCAGGTGATTTGCTTTCCTTTTCGTTCATCATCCGTTCTAATCAGATAATCCAGTCAATTCTTCACTGATCTGCCAGAATTTCTTCTGCAATTCCAGATCATGCGTTTGTTCGGCGGCATCAGCCGGCTGGCAATTGACAAAGTATTTTCCGCTCACCCCGTTCACCTCTGGCGAGCTGGCCAGATAGACCGATGTGGCCGCGCCGGATTCCACACTGCTTCCGGAAATATCAAAACCGATGCGCAGCAGCTTGGTATCAATCACACCGGGGTGCAGACAATTGGCGGTGATGCCGCTGCCAGCGAGACGTTCTGCCAGCTCATAGGTCATGAGGATATTGCCTAATTTGGAAAGGGCGTAAGCGCTGCGTCCGCTGTAATGCTGCTCTCCGTGGAGATCGTTCAAATCCAGATTGCGCACAGTGTGCAGCATGGAACTGACAGTTACGATGCGGCCTCCATTTGATTTTTGCACCAGGGGCAGGAGAAGATGGGTCAAAAGAAAATGGGCGAGGTGATTGACAGCAAACGTCATTTCATAGCCATCCTCGCTCAACATGCGTTCCTTGAAAAATACACCAGCATTATTGACCAACACATCCAACTGGTCAACACGCCGCTGCACTTCAGCAGCCAGGGCTCGCACTCGCGCCAGGCTGGACATGTCTGCCAGCACATATTCCACAGCAGGATTGCCACTCTGACTGCGGATATCCTTCACAGTCTGCTGGCAGCGCGCTTTACTGCGTCCATGCACAAGGACGCGCGCCCCTTGGCGGGCGAGGTCAAGGGCGGTTTGTTTACCAATGCCATCGGTTGAACCAGTAACCAATACGGTTTTATTCTTCATTGTGGTTTTTTCCTTCTCGAAACAGGATCATATCCATTATACGGTAGATTAAAAATCAGGAAAAAACGGGCTGCTTTCTCCTGACCGTATTCATCGCACTATTTCTCTGTCAGCAGACTCATCCTTCGATCAGATATCAAACTGTAGAAAATTAAAGCAGATTTAAATGCACTACTTACTCAAAAGGTAACCAATGATGATTTCCTTTTCTTCTTCGCTGATCTCGGCACCATACCCAATTATGCGGTCAAGAGTCTTGTTCCACTCTTCACGCGTTTTGTCGGCATTGAAAATGCGTTCAAGGTCATGGTTTCCTGCCACTTTTTCAGTGATGAGGGCTTCCACATCAATCTCTGCGGTCATTTCAGATTCTTCGGCTTCCATTGAGTTTTCGGCCATCGTATCTTCAGCAAGCTCTTCCTCAGCGGGCGGCTCAACAGCCTCCTCTGCGGGCTCGGCTTCTACTGCGGCTTCCTGGGGAATCTCAGCCGGCATTTCCTCTTTTGGACTGCAAACTGCCAATACCAGAACAACGAGCAATAACAAGCCAATCATAGTAAATTTTTTCTTCTACATGGTCTTTTCTCCTGATTCAAACAAGCAACATTATTTAGATAAACATTGTCTTATTTCGAATAATTTGTCAAGCAGGAATTGAGATACACCACCCAATAAAAAAATACCCCTCCCGGCGGAAAGCAGCGAACATACGACGGTAATTTTTGCCAACTGACTTCAATCTGGCGGCTGCGTATGCCAAACACGCTTAGCTTGCTATTGTTTTTATGTCTTATCTTATTTATGAAATTTGCAGGGCGGCGATAATTAATAACAGGGAAGTAAATCCACTGCTAGCCCACAGAAAATAAGCAATCAAGTGCTGTTTCCAACGGTGATAAAGGATCACACCGGCCAGAAAGTCTGCGATCAGCACCACAGCCCCCATTAATGGCAGCAAAAGAAGCTGCTGGCCCGGGCCCGGCTCGCGCGGCAGCCCCTTGCTGTCAAAACCAAGCGAAACGAGTTCCCTCCCCGGCAACTGCAATGCCACGACTACCAGCAAGGCGATTAACAAAAAAACACTGACAGCCAGCAAAACCCGCACTGCACGGTCAGCCAGAATCTGACGCAGGAACACAACTGGCTGGGTTGAATACGCCAGCATCGGAGAAAGACTGCCCATTTCTGTCGAACGACGAAAAGCCCGTTCAAAGGCACGCTGGTCAGCAGGCGAGATGACAAACACCCGCTGCGGGGTAGCGACCAACAATAGATTTTGGGCATCCGCAGCCAGAAATTCAACCTTACCCAACCCTTCCACATTGCGTGTCCCCAGAATAGCGCCGGGGAAACGGATGAATGGCAAGGGCAAAGCAAAACCAAGCTCCTCGGCATTGCGCAGCCACTCAATGTCCTGCAAAGGAATATCTTCTGCGCGTAATCCCCAGCGCAAACGCAATCCATCCCGTTCAAGCGTATAACTGGCGCTGAACAGACCGTAAATGTTGTACAACAACAGCGGCAAGGGAAATAACAGAAGAATCCCCGCCAGCAACAGCCAAAGGAAACTGGGCTGCCCTTGCTGCAAAGAAAGCTGCCAGAAACAGACACCGCTGCCAGCAGCTAACACAAGTGCAATGCCGATGTGCAACAGCAATCCATTACGCCGGAAAGGATAAAATACTTCAGCAGTGGGAATTTCCATCAAAGTCTTTCGCTATAACGCTTCTTGCAAAGTCTGGCAGACGCGCTCCACTTCATCCTCAGTCATCTTGCCAGAGAAAGGCAAAGCCAAACCGCGTGCGCCCAGGTCTTCAGTGACGGGGAAATCACCGGGCTGGCAGCCAAAGCGCTCCATCATGAATGGTTGAAGGTGAATGGGCGCAAAATAGGGCCGCACGGGTACACCGCGCTCTGTGAGCCGCGCGGCGATCGTATCCCGCTGTACACCGGAATCCAGGCGGATGACATACACAAACCAACTCATGCGGGTGGTTTCCGGCAAAATATGGGGAATTTCTACTCCCGCAACATTCGCCAAACGCTGATTGTACCAGTCGGCGACCTGTTCACGGGCCTTGAGCAAATCGTCCAGGCGCGTCATTTGCACGGCGCCAATGGCCGCGCTCATCTCGTCCAGACGGTAGTTATAACCCAAATAGGTGTGCCGCAACCATGTATCATCGGGGGCTCTGCCCTGGTTGCGCAGGGCGAGCATGAACTCGGCTGCCTGATCATCATTGGTAACGATCATGCCTCCTTCGCCAGTAGTAATCTGCTTGTTGGGATAAAAGGCAAATACGCCATAATCGCCTAAAGCACCCGCAGGGCGGTTTTTGTAAGTCGATCCCAATGCCTCGCAGGAATCTTCGATGAGCTTGATCCCGGACGTATCGGCAATTGCTTGCAGTGCAGCATAATCAGCAGGCTGACCAAAAACATCCACAGGTAGAATGGCCTTTAATACTCCACCGCCAGCCACACCGCGTCTTGGCAGCCAGCGTTGAGCAGCCGCGCCGCCCGTTTGCAAATCTTTGGCAGCAGCAGCGGCCATCCGGGTATCAATATTGCCAGTTTCAGGATCAATATCCACAAATACCGGAACCGCATTTTCATACAGCAAGACATTGCTGGAGGCAATAAAGGAGAAGGGGGTAGTGATGACATAATCTCCGGCACCGATGCCGGCAGCACGCACACACAAATGCAAGCCGGCCGTGCCGGAATTAACCGCGATAGCGTGTTTGAAGTCAAACAGATCGCGGAAGGCTGCTTCAAAGGCTCTCACTTGCGGGCCCATACTCAGATAGCGGGTTTCGACAACTGAGATCACAGCCTGGCGTTCTGCCTCAGTGAGGTCAGGTGAAGACATATTGATTCGGGGGAGTTTTTTATCGTTCATGGGTTTGATTCTACTATGAAAATGGTTTGGGAAGGCAGTGCAGTAATAATGCAAGCAGGGCTTTCTTAAAGTAGGGAAAAGGAGTTGAAAAAGAGACCTTCACTGGTTATGCTTTTGTGTACCGGCACAAAACAATACCAAGGAAGGTCGATATGAAGTGTAGCACAGAAACAGGAGTAG
>JAIOTF010000058.1 GCA_021107195.1 Anaerolineaceae bacterium
CTACTCCTGTTTCTGTGCTACACTTCATATCGACCTTCCTTGGTATTGTTTTGTGCCGGTACACAAAAGCATAACCAGTGAAGGTCTCTTTTTCAACTCCTTTTCCCTACTTTAAGAAAGCCCTGCTGCTATCCAAATCCCCTTTACCTGTTGACTTTGTTTACAACAATCTCTCTATCGCTCCCCAATCTTTGCCCTTCGGCATCACAAAGAGGCATTGTCCATCACTGCGTTTGGCCCAAAGCTCTCCTAAAGCACGCTTCTCTTTGCTATCATCATTACTCCAACGGTCTGCACCTTTATACTCTACGACCAAATAACGGCCATCCGTCAGCCTGCAAACAAAATCAGGATAAAACTTGTCCGTTGAGGTCTGAAGCCAAAACGCCTTTGATCCGCGTGCGGGGTTTCGCACCCACACTTCAATCTGGGGCAAGGAATCGATATATGCAGCACATGCCAATTCTTCATCGTTGTCTAAATCGCCAACATCTGCATAATAATGTTTTGCAAATTTATACTGTCCCTGATAGGGTTTACAAGGGTAGCGCAGCGGATCATAAGTGAAAACCAAATCGGGCGTAACCACAAGAGGCGAGTCCTCAAACAGCACGGATTGATATGCGCTTGTTTTATTGATCCTTCGGTAACCTTCAACTTTGGCAGTCACAGCCTGCCTGAGACGGTATTTGTCATGAACAAGCTGGTCTAAACTTAGGCCGCGTTCGTTGATCAAAGAGTGAACCAAATTCAAAATAAAGGGTCTTGATTCGCCAGGAACAATGTCAGGGTGGGGAATGGTCCGATCCAGCCAGTAGACAAGTTCTGAAATTGTCCAGTCATAATCAGATGCCAGTAAACGGACTTGTTGATGGAGGACAGGGATAAAATTGACCTGCAAAATTTTCTGGTCATTTATATCAATTTGGGCAGACTGAACGCGCACAGGATGAGAAGCATATTCGTCCTCAGATAAAGCCGCATCCTCCTGGGAAAGCCTCCAGGGATGTTCGAGGAAATGTGTTTCCTCAAACTGTTCAATCAAATTTCCCTGTTTGTAAGCCAGGACCGGAATGCTGAAAACTTCGCCGCGCTCGGCAGGCGAACGATCATCATATAGAGCTTGAGATTCTTTAAATGCCCGCTCAACTGCCTTCTTTCCGTCTTCCGTCTTAAAGACTTCGCTCAACATTTCTTTATCTTTTTCATCCATTGGGCCCGAATAAACCAAAGCACCTTCATTATCAAAAGAAATTCTCTGTGCAACATTTTCAGGAAGTGCCTCGAAGGCAGGCCGTTCAGACGACGTAATCGCTACAGCTTTCGGTTGAGAAAAAATGGGCAGGTCGTCAAAACCAAAAGGTTCTTGCGCAGGAGAAGATATCAAGGCCTCAGCTTCTATACGCTCAAACCCGTTTTGCACCAGACCGTCTTTCAAAGCCTGTGCTGCTTCAACAAAATTATGCGAAACTGCAAACGCATATGCCTGATTCAAAGCATCATGCTGTTTGCGCTTCACATCCGGCAAACGCATCACCCGCCCCAAAATCTGTTCAACCGCAGTAGAGGAACGCATTTCAGTAATAGAACAAAGAATATAAGCAAAGGGGCAATCCCAACCTTCTTTGAGAGCAGAAACGGTGATCACAAATCGAATCGGGCTATCCGGCTGCAGAATGTCAAGACCATCCAATTCCTTGTGTCCCTGACCATGCCGAGCAATAGCCTTCTCCGGGATTTTAAAATCCGAGATAAGCTTCTCTTTCACCACGTCAATGGTCAGCGTTTCTTGCCCCTGGCGTTTGGGCTGGGCTTGCAAGAGCATGATTGGGCGGATATATTCACCCGTTTGAGATTCTTCCTCCCTGGCAGCCCGTTCAAGCTGGTCAAGTTGAGCAATCGCATCGGAAAGCAGATCGCTCCAATTCTGGCGGGCTTGCAAATTGATCGGCAGCTTGATCATATCCTCTGCCTTGAGCTCTGCTGCAGAAACTTGATATAAAACATTGCTCGGATTTTGAGACTCCCTATCTGGTGTCGCGGTGAATTCCAGAATGCAAGCGGGGCTGAAGCGCGCCAAGACATCGAATGTCAAAGGCGTGCGGGCATTATGGGCTTCATCAATGATCACCACCGGACGCCGCAACCGAAGCACGTTAGCAAGAGAAAACTTTGGGGTTGGGCTTCCTGTAACGGTCTCCAAACCATCCAGGGCTGTGTCTGAAAGATGCGAGAAATGATCCATTAAAGCACCAGAGGATTCATAAACCTTGCGCCCCTCTGTATCGTCCACACGAAAAGCCTGAATAGTGGACACAATGACCACAGTCGAGGTATCCAATGTCGGCCGTGGAAGAAAGAGCGCCTCGCTGATATCCATCACCGTAACGCTTCCCAACGCCTGATCGAGTGCTTTGCGATAGGAATGCTGACGGTCTTTGAGTGCCTTCAAGGTTTGCTCACGAATGGGCTTGGAAGGAACAAGCCACAGGATCAAACCCTGATCAGCTTGCAGGTATTCCCGGATGGTCAGTCCAGCCGCATGGGCAGCCACAAACGTTTTCCCTGCACCTGTCGGCATGCGTACACAAACATAAGGCAATCCCGGCAGTTCCTGAACAGCATGATACGGCCTGCGGGTCAAGGCATAAAATGCGGTATCCGCATCACCATACTGGAAACAGACCCGATAATAATTCTGTAAGGCTTGCAAGCTGTTTTGCTGGAATTCTTTTAGTGTAAAGTTTGACATAGCTTCCCCCGCGCTAGCTGACCCGAACTTCATAAGGTAATTGCCGGAAGACAATATTGTGAAATTGCAAGACCGCTTTACTCAACAGGCAGCCTTCCCCATAGATGACTTTAGGACCCTCATGAGGCGGAAGTGTCGCCAGAATTTGACGGGTGAGCACATTGCCGCCGCTTTCGCTCTTATCGCCTAAAATGCCATTGAATAGCAGGTAAACCGCCTGGCCGTTGACCACACCTAATAGCGGACTGGACGATTCAAAATCCCGGGAAAGCGGTTCACCCGTTTCGGTGAAAAACACATGGCGGGCCAGGTCATTGAAATTTACCTCAGACTGAATGTGCCCATCAGCGCCAAAGAGCGGTGCATCAAGCGTACAGTA
>JAIOTF010000144.1 GCA_021107195.1 Anaerolineaceae bacterium
GGACTGTCAAATCAAGTCTTTTTCCTGTTGAGCATTATTCTATTCGGGGGGAGCAGTGGATCGGCGATATTCACAGCCCAGTATTGGGGACGCAAGGATGTGGCGAATATCCGCAAAGTGTTAGGCATTGGACTTGCCCTGGCGCTTGCTGTAAGTTTTGTCTTCACTATAGCGGTATTATTTATTCCGCAAAAGGTTTTGAGCTTTTATACCAATGATGCAGCGGTAATCGAGCTGGGGGCAGAATATTTACGTATTGTTGGTTTGAGCTATGTTCTTACTGCGATCAGTTACACTTATATGTCGGTATTGCGCAGCACGGAGCATGTTAAGTTGCCCACAGCAGTTTCTGTGCTGGCACTCAGTATGAATATGTTATTAAATTATGCGCTGATCTTTGGCAATTTTGGGTTTCCTGCATTAGGGGTGCGTGGCGCCGCGATTGGCACCACGCTTTCCCGTTCAATTGAATGTTTGGCGATGGTGTATTTAGCTTACCGCCTGAAAACCCCGGTTGCTGCACGCATCAAGGAATTGTTCAGTTTCGATTGGGCGTTCTTCAGGAAAACACTTCAAACCTCATTGCCAGCCTTGTTGAACGAAGGTGTTTGGGCATTTGGCGTGACCACTTATAACTCTATCTATGCTCATATCGGTACAGAAGCGATTGCCGCTGTTAACATCAACAGCACGATAGAGAGTATGGCTTTCGTGGTTTTTATTGGTTCAGCCAATGCATCAGCAATTATGATTGGCAACCAGATTGGCTTGGGGCATGAAGATAAGGCATTTGATTATGGGCGGAGATTTATCGCGCTTGGTATTGTGGGTGCGGTTCTCGTAGGCGGCGTGCTGATTTTTCTCCGAGGGCCGCTGCTCTCCCTGTATAATATTTCTGCAGAGTCTTACAATTATTCAAATCGCTTGTTATTATTCTTCTCATTAACCTTATGGGTGCGTGTTACCAATATGACCACTTTCATAGGCGTATTGCGTAGTGGGGGAGACACCCGGTTTTGTTTGATAACCGAGACAATTGCAGTTTGGCTGGTGGGGGTACCGGCCGCATTCATTGGCGCAAATGTGTTCCATTTGCCGGTATATTATGTGTATTTGTTGGCGGCTTTGGAAGAGGTGACAAAATTGATTGTGATTTCCCCGCGTTTCCTGTCAAAACGCTGGATCAATAACCTCACAGAACAAGCGGCTGAAGTATAATTTGTATGTGGTGAGGGCTAAAGTATGGACTGGGTTGTTCGCTTATATTTAGATGTGAGGGATATTCCCCAAGGCAAAGGCGGGGTCTATTTATTGTTTGTTGGTGAACTGCTTGATTATGTCGGACAGAGCGAAGATGTGAGCAGGCGTTTGGCGTCAATGCATCATGTTTATGAAAAAGAAACGCATACGATGATTGCGTTTATCGGTGAAGAGGATTATGGAACGCGACTGTCGCTGGAGCGGTATTTTAATAACAAATATAACCCGCCGAACAGTTATATAGGCACGGAAAAACAGACCGGAGATTCTTTAGACTGGCACAAAATATCTGCAGAGGAACGCCGAAAGGCATGGAAGGGCTTGGAGTTTAAGGAATTTCCTATTGACTCGTTGCACGCCAGGGAAAAGACGGTGTTTGAATTCTCTCAATTGCAGATCACAGACAATGTGATGGGGGTACCGAGCATCATTGCATTGAGACCTGAAGATACTCGTAAATCCTGAAAAACAAGAACCTCCAGCCAGAGAAGGACTGGAGGTTCTTTTAGAAACAAGGGGGTTAGTATTTCAGGGTGCTTCCGCCAATAAATTCACGGAGGACGGAATCGCCGGGTACGGAAGAATCCTCGGGGACAGGTGTGACTTGTTTAAGTACTTGGTATAAGCGAGCTGCACGTGTGTAGGCGTCTTCACGCAAAGGATCCTTTTCATAATCCGCTGTCCATTGTTCAAAATCATCCAGAAGTTTAGCGCTGTAAAGAGCCAGTTCGTAGGGCATGGCGCTGCTGATGATGTAATCTGTTGTGTTGATGTAAGGAATGATGTTGCGCATTTCACTGGAGCGGACGTAATGCCAATGGAGCAGCGTTTTTCGGGGATCATAAGCACGATGCGCTGCGTCACGCAGCATGCGGCGAATGAGACGCAGATCGGTCCATCGTACGTATTGTCCATTTGCACTCTTCATTTGCAGTAATGGCTCCAGATAAAGTTTGAATTTCTGCTCGTCGGGAATTGCCTGGGTCATGGCGTCATAAAGCCCGTGCAGGCTGTCAATGAGAATGATGTCGTTTTCCTTTAGCCTCATCGAGGTTTGGTTATCTTGACGCTTGCCAGTCTTGAAATCATAAAAAGGAATCATTACTTCTTTGCCGGCGATTAACTGAGAAAGATGTTCGTTGATCAATGGCAGGTCCAATGCCTGGGGTGTTTCGAAGTCATAATCCCCAAACTCATCCTGGGGATGCATGGACAGATCAAAGAAGTAATTATCAACATTCAGTGTGACCAGGTTGAGATTCTTGCGCTGCAAATGCTGGCCAACTTTGATCGTGGAAGTCGTTTTGCCTGACGAAGAGGGTCCCGTAATGATTACCATGCGAAGTTCTTCTGCCCGTTCGATAATCATTTCGGCAGCATTCTCGACATCTTCTTCGTATAGTTTTTCAGATTCATGGACAATATCAGGAAGTTCACCGCGGGCGATCCTGTCATTTAATCCGGCGATTGTATTGAGGCTGTGATCCACTGCCCAATCCAGGATGTGCCAGATCTTGGCCCAGGGGATATTTTCTGAGGGCTTTGAGGCGCTGATTGCGCGTTCCTGCCGGGTTCGTTCCCGTTCTCCGCGGTAAAGGATGTACGCTTTTGCAACTTTGGCATGTCCATTCTCGATGAGAACTTTCTCTACCACATCCTGAATTTCTTCAATAGTGGGGGCAATACCTGGTTGGTGAGTCTTTTCCAGAATTTGAATTACCTTTTGGCTCAAGTTTTCGGCGGTTGCACGGTCTCTGCCGCCGACAGCTACGGCAGCGCGATAGATCGCATTCGTAATACGCTGGGGAAGAAAAGGCACTTTGGCACCACTGCGCTTGATCACAAATTCAATATTTGACATAATACTTCCTTTCATATTTCATACTTGAGAGGATGGCATCAGTGTGAGATTTAATTATACCGAGTTCTCAATAATCTTCAACTTAAACAGCAAACAGAATCAAGATGTTGGATTTGTCCAAGTATAGATTTGAGGGAGATGACAGGGAAGAAAGACGCACAAATGTGCATGAAGCGCACAAATTCTTGACAAATTGTAAGGTTATTGTTACACTTCAGATGGTAAAAGTTTTGTCTGATCACCTGGAGAATTCGTTGGATCACAAAGATTTGTTGGCTCGTGTGGCAAGTTTATACTACGATCAGGAGTTGACGCAGGCAGATGTTGCTCGCAGAGTCGGAGTATCGCGATCGAAGATTTCGCGTTTGTTGAAAGAAGCGCGCAAAGAAGGCATCGTTGAAATTGTGATCAACTACCCGTGGCGCACGGCAAGCGCACTTGAGCAGGAAATTCAGGATCGGTTTGAAATACCCCATGTGTCAGTCCTGGTCAGTCAAGGCCGCAGTTACGAAGAAATACTGCGGGGATTAGGCAATCTTGCCGCGCGTTATCTGGAAAGCATCCTGGAGCCGGGTGTAATCCTGGGAATTTCATGGGGAACTGCAATTTATCAGACGGCACGTTCGCTGCGCCCGGAATTGCGCTTGGCGATCAAGGTCATTCAAATGATCGGCGCAGTTGGTTCCAGCGATCCTTTGATTGATGGGCCTGATTTGGCCAGATTTTTGGCCAATTTATACGGCGGGGAATACCGTTACTTGCATGTGCCGCTCATCGTAGATGATGCGTCGCTGGTTGAAGGTTTGATGCGCGAATCTCATGTGCAGCATACACTTGAATTAGCGCGCAAATCAGACATTGCGGTGGTAGGTATTGGCGGCGTGGCGCCAGAAGTATCGAGTTTCTTGCGCGCCGGCTTTCTGTCTCGCTCTGATTTGAAACAACTCGAAGACCAGGGCGCGGCCGGCGATATTTGTGGCCGGCTATATGACATACGCGGGGAAAAACTGAATTTGCCAGTTGACAAGCGGATTATAGGAATTGAATTAGATGATTTGCGCAAGATCAAACATGTGGTTGGCGTTGCTGGCGGTGAGCAAAAAGCAAAAGCTATTTTGGGTGCTCTTCGTGGAAAACGTGTCACTGCATTAGTTACGGATGATATGGCTGCGCGTCGGGTATTAAGAATGGACAGTGAATTGTAGGAAATGGTCAGGAAAGATATTTCAGATATTAATCGTGGAGGGAAGCAAATTTATGTCAGTAGATAAGAACACGAGAATTGATTGGCTTCGACAGATGTATACAGGGCGGGCATTTGAGGAAATGGCTGAAAAACTGTATGCTCTGGGCAAAATCCATGGAACGATGCATTTGTCAATGGGTATGGAAGCATCAGCTGTGGGAACGATCGCTGCGATTAAAGAAGGAGACTATATTTTGGGAACCCACCGAGGACATACTCAGTTGGTTGCCTATGGTGCGGATTTGAATCGTATGATGGCTGAATTCATGGGAAAAGCCGCCGGGTATTGCCGCGGGCGAGGCGGTTCAATGCATATTGCAGATGTGCCAGGCGGGTATCTCGGCGCACAGGGTATTGTTGGCGGGAACATTCCTTTATCGGTTGGCGTGGGACTAACCATTCGAAATCGGAAAACCGATCAAATCTGTGTATGCTTTTTTGGGGACGGCGCAGCCAATGAAGGTGCCTTCCACGAATCATTGAATATGGCAGCAATCTGGAAACTCCCCATCGTCTTTGTTTGCGAGAACAATCAATACGGTATGTCTATGAATATAAAGAACGCAATGGCGATTGATCAGATTTCAGACAGGGCAGCTTCTTACGGGATGCCAGGTATAACTGTCGATGGTAATGATGTAATGGCCGTTTATGAGGCGGTTGGTGAGGCAATCAAGCGGGCGCGGGCAGGAGAAGGGCCCAGCCTGGTGGAAAACAACACTTATCGTTGGCGCGGTCATTCTAAGAGTGACGCTAATCGATACCGCACAAAAGAAGAAATTGCGAAATGGATGAAGAAAGACCCGATTGCACGGTTCCAGGGGCAGATGATCAAAGAAGGCGTATTGACTCAGGCAGAAGCAGATCAAATTGCGACAGACGCCAAAGAAGCAATCGAATCTGCCGTAAAATTTGCCGATGCAAGTCCAGAGCCTGATGTCTCAACCATCCTGGAAGGAGTATACGTAGAATGAGGGAGCTCACATTTTTAGAAGCGATACGAGAAGCAATGGTACAGGAGATGCGCCGCGATGAAAGCGTGTTCCTGATTGGCGAAGATATTGGCGTCTATGGGGGAGCCTTCGGCGTTTCTTTGGGCATGCTTGATGAATTCGGCCCTGAGCGGGTGATTGATACTCCAATCAGTGAATTGGGTATTGGCGGTGCAATAACCGGCGCGGCCATGACTGGCATGCGGCCGATTGGTGAAATTATGTTCATGGATTTTATGACTTTGGCTTTAGACCAATTGGTCAATCAGGCGGCGAAATTACGGTTCATGTTTGGCGGCACAACAAAAGTACCGTTTATGATGCGGGCTCCGATTGGTTCAGGCGCTGGGGCAGCAGCGCAGCATTCACAAAGTCTGGAGAATTGGTATGTTCATGTTCCTGGCTTGAAAGTTGTGATGCCTACAACACCTTACGATGCAAAAGGTTTGTTGATCGCATCCATCCGCGATGACAACCCCGTTATTTTCTTTGAGCCCAAACTGCTGTACAAAAAAGCAAAGGGACCGGTTCCTGAAGAGCTTTATGAAATTCCGTTGGGTGTAGCAGACGTGAAACGAAAAGGCAAAGACGTCTCGATTATTGCAACGGGGATGATGGTGCCCCGCTCATTGGAGGCCGCTGAAGCACTTGCTGAAGAGGGATTGGACATCGTAGTGATCGATCCCAGAACACTGCGTCCTTTGGATGAAGAAACCATTGTGAAGTCAGTGATGAAAACCGGACGTGTATTGATCGTGCATGAAGCCTGTAAAACCGGCGGTTATGGCGGTGAGTTGGCCGCAGTTATCGCAGAAAGTCAGGCGTTTGATTATCTTGATGCCCCTATTGTTCGTTTGGCTGGTAAAGATATTCCTATTCCTTACAACCGCACCCTGGAATACAATGCGGTGCCACAGGTTGAGAATATTGTGGCTGAGGCCCGGAAGCTGGCGAAAGGAAACGTGTGATATGGCAGAACCAATTATCATGCCGAAATTCGAAATGTCACAGGAGATCGGAACGATCGTCGAGTGGTCAAAAAACGAAGGCGATACGGTTGAAAAAGGGGAGACCATCCTGGTTGTTGAAACTGATAAGGTCACGATGGATGTGGAAAGCCCGGCTTCTGGAATTATGGCTGGCTTGCGCGGAAAATCGGGCGATGCAATCCCCGTAACAGAGATCATTGGATACATTTTAGAACCGGGCGAGGAATTGCCGGAAGAGACCATTTCCGAATCGGTGTCTGAGGAAATTAAGGACGCCGGCAAGCCAGGCGGGGCAACTCCGCTTGCTCAGCGAATGGCTGAAAAAGCGGGTGTAGATGTAATTGCTATTCAAGGTTCAGGTACGAGCGGTAAAGTTACCAAGTCGGATGTGGAAAAGGTGTTGGTTGCAGGTGATGAAAATGGTAAAGCCGGGCTGGTTTCAGACCCCGGAAAAGTCAGGGCAACTCCGGCAGCGCGCCGTATTGCCAGAGAAAAAGGGATTAATCTGCGCAATGTTACCGGAAGCGGCCCTCGAGACAGGGTGCAGGCAGCCGATGTAAAGCGTGCTGTAGCAGCTTTGCCCGTCAGCGTTTCCCGAAAGGCCGGGCAATCTATTCCATTCTCTGGGATGCGTAAAAAGATCGCTGAACGTATGACCGCCAGCTATCAAACTGCTCCGCATGTATACATGACAATTAAAGCAGACATGTCGGCGTTTGTGGATTTCCGCAGCCGTTTGAATTTGCGTGCTGAAAAGACAGGCGCAGCTCATTTCTCAGCAACCACCTTGCTGGTCAAGGCGGTAAGCTGGGCCTTATTGCGGAACCCGTTGTTGAACAGCGTTTTAACGGACGAAGCGATCGAAATGCCGTCAGAAACAAATATCGGCGTGGCAGTTGCATTGGATGATGGTTTGATTGTGCCTGTTATCAGAAATGTTGAACAGCGTGGGCTTGCGGAGCTTGCAGGAATAGTCAATGGGATTGTGAATAGAGCCCGCAAAAATGTACTTGTTCCCAGCGAAGTTGTCGGCGGCACATTTACGATTTCCAATCTGGGCGCATACGGTATCGAACAGTTTACAGCCATTATCAACCCTGGGCAAACAGGTATCCTGGCCGTTGGTGCGATCCAGGACGAAGTAGTGCCTGATGGTGATGGCGGCATTGCTGTGCAGCCAATGATGCGCATGACGCTCGGGCTGGATCACCGTGTAGCCGATGGCTCCAGAGGAGCGCGTTTCTTAGTAGATTTACGCGATGCATTGCAAGAGCCGGAATTGATGCTCTGGTAATTACGCGGAATCAAAACAGAGAGTGAAAAGAGCGGTCAAAGACCGCTCTTTTCCGTTAATTTTGTCGATATTACACCTTGACTTTTAGATGATTGGGTGCTAAACTCACATATGTGAGAATCGCCTCACTAAAGTGAATAGTGTTATGTTGCGATCAACTATGCACATCCGGGGTTGAACTGTGACGGACAAAAGACTGTCGGAAGATCGAGCTGAAATATTGGCAGATGTTGCTGAACAATATTTTCTTGAAGGTAAAACCCAGGCGCAAATTGCCAAACTGGTGGGTGTTACCCGTTCGATGGTGTCCCGAATGCTTACAGAGGCAAGGCATGCGGGCATTGTCAAAATCCAAATTCAACGTCCAATGGGTTTTAATAGAGTATTGCAAGCACAGTTAATTGAACGGTTTGGTTTGTCGGGTGCTTTTGTCTTAAACCAATATAATATCCATTCCTCAAAAATTAAAGAACGAATCGGTCAAGCCGGTGCCATTGCCTTGAGACAATATCTTAAGCCCGGCACCGTTTTTGGTATTTCCTGGGGCACTACGATCAACGCTGTTGTTGAAGCGATTGATCCTGCTGAATACCATGAAACGGAATCGATAACTATAACGCAATTGATTGGCGCGTTGGGAGCGCAAAATAGTGAATACGATGCGCATGGCGTGGTTTCTGTCCTGCAAAACAAATTCAGGTGTAGTGCGGTTTACCTGAATGCGCCTTATATTGTTGAGAGTTCAGAAATTGCAAAATCCTTTCTTGCTACAAGAAACGTAGCAGATGGCGTTGAGGAAGCTAAAAAGACTGATGTTGCCCTTCTTAGCGTAGGCAGTATGGATATCGCCACTTCCAGCTCTTATCTGGCAGGTTATGTTTCTACGGATGACCTCATGGATATGGCGCAGGCCGGCGCGGTTGGAGACGTTTGCGGTTTTCAGATTGACGAATTTGGTCATGAAGTTTGCAAAGATTTTCAAGCCAGAGTGATTGGTATCGGGTTGAAAGATTTCTTAAAAATCCCGGTCCGTATTGGTGTTGCTGGCGGGCCGAGCAAGATATTGCCTTTGCTTGGTGGCTTGCGGGCTGGATACTTAAATGTCCTTGTGACTGATGCTGAAACTGCACAACAGTTACTGGAACTTGACTCTATAAAATGAGCCGCTTTTATTGTCGAGAGGAATGAATTATTTTTATGACTAACAAGATACTTGAGTTACTTGAGCCAACTGCTGTATGCCTGAATTTAAATGTACCCGATTCAAGTTCGGTGATCGAAAAATTGGGTGGTAAGTTGATGGACGCAGGTTATGTTCACGAATCCTTTATCGGTGCAGCATTGGCCCGCGAGAAAGACCTGCCTACTGGCCTTCCGTTGGGAGGCGGGATCAATGCCGCCATTCCCCACACAGATGTTGAGCATGTTAAGAAATCCGGATTGGCAATGGCTACTTTGCAAGAGCCGGTCGTTTTTCAGAACATGATCAATAAAGATGAAGCCGTACAGGTGCAACTGGTTTTTTTGCTGTCGTTAGACCAGCCTAAAGCACAGATAGAAATGCTGCAAGAGATCGCAGGCGTTTTACAGAACGAAGAGCTGGTTTCAAAGTTGGGCAAGGCG
>JAIOTF010000074.1 GCA_021107195.1 Anaerolineaceae bacterium
ACCAGCAGAAGGCGCCACAACCGATCATCTACCTGAACAAATTTATCGATGCGCCGCACCCACTGCAAAAACCAGGCACGCTCCAGAAGAGCACGGATGACAGCATATAGCAATATCGCTACCATCGTCACAACACCGCCCACGATCACCAGGCGCGATAAAGATAAACCAAAAAGAAAGGCGCTTTGCGCCTCAGATGGCTGGCGGAAAAGAAACGGAACCGCAGCTGCCCCTTGCAATGCAAGCAATGCCAGAAGAAAACGGAAGATGTTTGCCCTGTTGACTTTTTTTGATGTATTCATGTTTGCAGATTTTACCAGAGAATTCATCAATAAATTGTTCCCATGCCTCTAAACGAATGAAATTGGATGTTTTCTCAATAGGTTGAAATATAATCCATTTTCCTTATAGCCCGTCACTGAACAAGAACTTGAACGCATTATGTCCTTGCTCAATCACCGGCCCCGCAAACGCCTTAATTATTTGACCCGCATGAGGTTTTCTTTGGGGCGTCTGTTGCACTTACCACTTGAATCTAAGTTGTCAAATATCTGCAAGAGGAATTCTGAACTTGTACGCCTTCTTGACCGACTTCTTCATTTACCCTTCTGGTCTTCAATGTACCGATCAACCACTTCCAGCGATACCACCCCAACCGTAGAAATGAAACGGGAACGAGTCCACAGTGAGGGCAAACGTTTTTTCAGGCTGTGCTATATCCATATTAACCTTCCAAAAGCATTAAGTAGTCTGGATATAATCTACAACAAAGGCAGCTTTCCGACAAGAAACAAGAACACCCGTTCTGGTGTACCCAAACACCTTGAAGGAATGTTTGGGCAAGACTAAAGCCCTTATATCCCAACGCTGACACTCCTCGGCACTGCCTCCGAGGCAAGTGTGCGCCAAGCGCAGTGCAGGCGAGCTGTTGAAGTTTACGGGATGTACTATAATTAAACAATAAAGGAAAAGGCGCCAAATTTCGATTCTTTTGGAAAGCGGCATCGCGTGATGAAGAACCATTCAGCGAACTCATTCAAACTCTCACTATTGAGCAATTCAATCTTGCTCATCTTGCTGGCCGTCATTATCTGCGTGCTCCCCGCAAATGCCTTTGCCCAGGAACTCCCCAAAGAAGTGTTGATCCTTAATTCTTACCACCAGGGCTTAAGCTGGTCGGACGGCATCGTTGAAAGCATTCAGGATGTGCTTGAATTACAGGCAAATGTTGAAATTCGGGTCGAGTATATGGACACCCGCCGTGTATACGATAATGCCTATTTGGATGAATTGTTAGCATTGTATAAACTACGATTCCAAAGCCACCATTTTGACGTCGTAATTGCAACCGATAACAATGCCTTCAACTTCATGCGGAAGTATAGAGATGAATTGTTCCCAAGTACACCTGTCGTCTTCTGTGGGGTCAATAATTTTCAGGATGATATGCTGGAAGGCCTGCAAGGTTTTACGGGAGTAGCTGAGGAAACCGATATCGCAGAAACCGTTGCCCTCGCCATGTCCCTGCACCCTGAAACAGAACAGGTCTTTATCATCAATGATGAAACAAACACCGGCAATACTACACAGGTTCTGATTGACCAGGCATTCATGCCTTATCAAAATACAATTGAGATTGAAAAGATTCGTCAATTCACCTGGCTGGAACTACAAGAGAAGTTGAGCAAGCTACCCAATAACAGCCTCATCTTTCTATTTGTAGTGAGCAGAGACAGTGATGGCATCTTTCTGGACTATGACGAAGCGGGGGATGTACTCAACCACACCGCCAATGCGCCAATGTACAGCGTGTGGGATTTTTATCTGGATCACGGGATCATCGGCGGTAAATTGACCTCCAGCAAAGCGCAGGGAGAAGCCGCCGCACAGATCGTCCTGCGCATACTCAATGGCGAGCCCATCAACGATATTCCAGTATTGAAGGAAAGCCCCAACGTGTATATATTTGATCACAGCCAAATGAAAAAATGGCAAGTTCGCTCCAGCATGCTTCCCAAAGGAAGCACAATCATCAACAATCCCTTCAATGAGTTCTTCTCCAGAAACAAATACTGGATTCTTATCTCTGGTATTGGTCTCCTCTTGCTTAGCCTGGCCATCCTGGTACTATTCCTGATTGTGCAAACGCGCACAAAACATCTGCGGCGATCGAATCAAAACTTGCTTGAAGAAATCATGGAGCGGCAAGAAATTGAGGCAGCGTTGCGGGCCAGCGAACGCACATCGACAGCGTTATTAAATGCAACTTCTGACTCCATTTTCCTTCTGGATAAAAATGGTGTTGTGATCACCTGTAATGATTGGGCTGCTAAGCGGTTCAAGCTTGAAGCCAACGAGATAATAGGAAAGACGCTTAAAGACTTTTTACCAAATTCCTTTGTCGATTCTCGAATTAATAAAATCCTGCAAATCATTGAAACAAAAAAAACCTTGCATTATCAAGATCAACAGCTCGGTTACTACTTCTTTGTCACGGCAAATCCAATCCTAGATGACCATGGTGAAGTGTGCAATATCGCTGTATATGCACGCGATATCACCGAACAACGCACAGCAGAAAAAGCCCTGCAAGCCCGCGAGAAACAATACCGAGCTGTTGTCGAAGATCAGACTGAATTGGTCTGCCGCTGGAAGCCAGACACCACACTGACCTTTGTCAATAACGCGTATTGCGATTACTATCAAACCAGGGTAGAGGATCTCCTCGGCACACAATTCATCCGCTTCATCCCTGATAATGAAAAGGAAGCTTTCTGGCGTCATCGGGATACATTGGGCAAAGAACGAAAACGCGCAACACGCATTTCACCTGGGGCCGACGAAAAACATGACCTGCGCTGGTTCCAGTGGACAGACCGGGTCATCTTCAACGATTCTGAAGAAATTTCAGAGATACAGTCCGTTGGACGGGACATCACCAACCAGGTAAAGGCAGAGAATATGCTGCGCAAGGAATTGTCCACGCGCACCCTGCTGGCGGAACTTTCTAATGCCTTGATCGTACCAAACCTCAGTCTGTCGCGAATTGCACAAATCACTTTAGATCATGCAAAAATTCTCACAGAAAGTATAGATGGTCTGATCACCCAGATTGATCCTGCCTCCGGCGAGATCATACCTCTGTCGTCGATAAGAACAACCCGCACTGAACAACGAAACCAAATGGTGAAAAAGAACAAAGACGGGCGTTATCCTGAATTATGGGAAAAGGTTTTCAATACTCAAAAACCTTTCTTCACCAATGATCCGCCCATTAATTCTGTTTTGGATCTGCCCTCCGGATTACAACAAAGAATTCACCGCTTTATTTCTGTCCCTCTGTTAAAGAAAAATAAAATTGTCGGTCAGATCTCATTAGTAAATGCCGTCGCACCCTACACACAAAATGACGTCATGAATCTTCAACAGTTAGCCGATCTTTATATGCTGGCGCTGCAACGCAAGAAAGCAGAAGAAAACCTGGAAAACACCAACCGCATTCTTGAAAAATCAGTGATACGTGCCAATCACCTGGCTGTTCTTGCCGGGGAAGCAAACCGGGCGAAAAGTGAATTTTTGGCTAACATGAGCCATGAGATCCGAACACCAATGAACGGGATCATTGGCATGACCACCCTCTTAGTGGATACCACCCTGAACCACGAACAGCAGGATTTCGTGGAAACCATTCGCACAAGTGGAGAAGTCTTGCTGAATTTGATCAACGATATCCTTGATTTCTCCAAGATTGAAGCACGCAAGATCGAAATTGAATCCAAGCCTTTTAATCTTTACCAATGCGTAGAAAACGCCCAGAATATCATCGCCTCACAAGCAGCCAGCAAAGGACTTGAATTAGTTGTTTCCATAGACCAAAACCTACCCACGATCGTCATCGGGGACTGCCACCGCATTCAACAAGTTCTTACCAACCTGCTCAACAACGCTGTCAAATTCACCGAGAAAGGCGATATTGTTCTGTCCGTGAGCGGACAGGAAAGCCCTCCTGAGCAGTTCGACTTACATTTCGTGGTACGGGATACAGGTATCGGCATCCCTCAAGAGCGCATGGCACGCCTGTTCAAATCCTTCAGCCAACTGGACACCTCGACCACCCGCCGCTTTGGCGGAACCGGTCTGGGGCTGGCAATCAGCAAACGCCTGGCGAAATTAATGCATGGCGACCTGTGGGCGGAAAGTGAAGGGACAGCAGGCAAAGGATCAACGTTCCATTTCACGGTCCAACTTACGAAAGGATTTTCATCGCAAGATAAACCGTCTCCTGCCTTGCATTCTCTGCTAAATAACCGCCGGGTACTGATCGTTGATGACAGCCAAACCAACCGCACAACCTTGGAGCAATACGCCTTGTCCTGGAAAATGGAGCCGCGTCTGGCAGCTTCGGCTAAGGAAGCCCTGAACATCCTCAATGAGGATTCCCCTTTCGATCTGATTCTCCTGGACTGTCAAATGCCGGGAATGAGCAACGCAGAACTTGTAGAAACCATCCGGCGCCGGCCACAAGGCGATGAATCAGCAATTGTGCTGATGACATCACTGAGACCACAATATGACATCGACAACCTGAAGGTCAACGACCATCTCGCCAAACCAATCCGTCCATCGCAGTTATTTGACGTGATCACAAACCTGTTTTCGAAAGAAGCGCTTTCAACACAGGATCCTGTTTCCCGTGGAAACATTAACTACAAACTTGGTAAACAATACCCTTTACGGATTTTGCTTGCTGAAGATAACCCGGTCAATCAAAAAGTAACCCTGCTCACCTTGGAAAAAATGGGTTACTCCGCCAGCATTGCTAATACAGGCGCTGAAGCATTAGAAGCTTTACACCATGTCAAATACGACCTGATTCTGATGGATATTCAAATGCCTGTCATGGATGGCCTGGAGGCTACACGGCAAATCATTAAAGAGTGGGGGCAAAATCGGCCGCGCATCATTGCCATCACCGCAAATGCCATGGAAGGGGACCAAGAAAAATGTTCGGAAGCGGGGATGGATGGCTATTTAAGCAAACCTGTGTGCATCGATGAACTGCAAAAAATCCTTGTAAAATGGGGTTTGGCAAAGCAAGAAGAACTCCCCCCACCAGCAAGCACAAAAAACAACTCACAGGATATCCAAACAGATGTTTTGGATAAACTGCAAGAAATCAATCCACAAGGTTTGAAACAGCTTGTGCAACTCTACCTGGCAGAGGCGAAACGAAACCTGAAAGATATGGAAACCGCCATTCGTGAAAATGATTTGAAGGCGCTATTACGTACAGCTCACAGCCTGAAAGAAACCAGCCTCAACCTGGGCGGCAACTTTGTCGGGAAAAGCTGCAAACAACTGGAACAAGCCTGTGAACAAGGCAACCCTGCTGAAATCCAATCCGCGATGGAAACCTTGAAACAGCATTCTCAAATGTTCAATGACTATCTGGAAGAAAAATTGAACGGCGATGTATCTAACTGAGCCCGGCAATATGTCCCCTGGACTCACTCCCGAAAATCCAAATTAAGCAACAGGTCTCTCCGCCAGCACCAGATAAAAATCCTCTCCATCCTCACAGATCAATACCCTCCAACTATTTTCCGCCAAGATGGTTTTCAGGTCTTGCCCTGAAGGCAGCAGGTCACCGCGCAGGATCGCTGCACGATGACGAGAATGAATGGCGTTAACCCGCTTCCTGCTAATGGCATGACTGATCACCAACCGCCCGCCTGGGGCAAGCACGCGCCAAAATTCATCCAGCGCCGCAGGAAAATCTGACAAATGAGGAAATACCCCATGACAATACACCACAGTGAAAACACCATCAGCAAGGGGCAGGTACAAAGCATCCGTCTGTGATAAAGAAACCTTGCCAGAGATCAGATCAGGATGATTACTGCATGCTTTCTGTAACATGGAAAATGAGAGATCAATGGCAAGAACCAAAGCTGGTGCACGATCCAGGATAGCTGGCAGCAACCCCCCTGTACCTGTACCGATGTCCAACACCCGTTCACCAGGCTGCAATGCACCCTCTCTTGCAATGCGCTCCGACTTGGCTGTTTTATCCACTTGCCGACTGGCAATCTCGTCCCACACATCAGCCAACTGATCGAAGGCAAACCGCCTGGGGTTGGGCGTATTTGAAAAAATGACTTCAAAACGAAACTCCGCTTCTTCGTGCAAATCGTTTATATCATACACTGCACCAAACTGCTGCAAGGCAAAGGATGCTGAAACAGCACCGCTGCACCCGGCCTGCAATAAGTCCCCTGTGCGAGCAAGGCCAACCACAAATCCACCACAATAGGCATTGCCTGCTCCAGTAACATCGACAATCGACCCGAAAAGCATCCCCGGCACCCAAATTCGCCGGCCGTCTGCATCGCCGATCAAACTTCCATGTTCGCCCATGCGCAGCGCCACGCAGTTCGCATCCAGATCCAACAGAGCCTGTAAAACCTGTTGGGGATCTGTCTTGCCTGTCATCAAACGCCCCTCGTCCAGGTTAGGCGAAACAACATCCACCAAAGCTGCATTCTGACGAAACAACTCCCTATTCTCCGGCACCATAACCGGATCCCAGGGCTCCCAAAGGATCACCGGCTGACCATGTGATTTCAAAAATTCAACCCACAGCGGCACGTCTTCAGCCGCGCAGTGTAAATGAATGCCTTTTGCTTTCTTGTAATCCTCAGGATATTCTTCCGGGCGGATCAACGCGTATTGCATCTGGGAAAAATCAGTACGAAACACTTCATGCCGCGTACCGTCTGCTTCAAACAATTGCCAGGCACGCGGTGCCTGCATTGGCCGATCCCGTACACCCTGCAAATCAAACAGCTCGCCCAATTGCTGGCGTAATTCTGCCGGAAAATCCTCTCCTAAAGGAGCGGCCAGACCAACATGCTCGGCCCACAGACGCATGCCCATGATGGCATGCACTGCTCCGCCTCCCAAACGCGCCATGCGCGATTCGCCGTCTGGCAGAATAATGTCATCAATAATTACCGTTCCAATGGAAAGGTACAATTCACCGCAGGCCATCATACATCAATTCCACAAATCGCTCTCGATCCATATCCACGCCCACATCAACATTGGGCTTCCACCCACGCTGACCGGAAACATCTGCCACAGTGCGGCCGCGGGTCAAATTCCCCTGCAACTCTATCCCCACCCACATTGATTTCGTGATCAGCACCTTTGGCTCGATCACTGCGGCCACCGCACATGGGTCAAATATCTGTCCACCTTCGCTGCCCAGATGCTCTTGAAACCACTTCACATCAGCATCCATCAAATCAGCAGCGATCACAGCCCAGGGAGTGCCAATGCTGCGAATACGTTCCACATCCTGAGGCATGACCAGCGCCCGCGCAGTCACCTCCAGGCCTACCATTGTGACAGGAATGCCAGCTGTAAAAACGATATGCGCGGCTTCCGGGTCAGCAAGAATGTTGAATTCGGCTGATGGTGTGGTATTGCCTTCCTGATAAGCACCGCTCATGGTCACAATATGCGGGATGCGTTCAGCAATACGCGGTTCAATGCGCAAGGCCAATGCCAGATTGGTTTGAGAACCAACAGGCATATAAATTGTCTGCGGGCCATCCGCACCCATATAATAATCAATAAGAAATTGCACGGCATGTTTTTTCTCAGCCTGTTTTGATGCCGGCGGCAGCGGCAGCTTGACTCTTTGGATATCCAATGTAGGCGCAAATTGTCCCAGCAAGGGCGTTTCTGCTCCAGCATACACCGGAATATGTCCCAATCCACCGGCCTCCATTGTACGCAACGTATTATCCAGAGTGGTTTCCAACGGCGCATTACCATGCGCCGGTAAAACGGCAACCAATTCCAACGCCGGGTGATGTCCAGCCATTAATAGCGCAACAGCATCATCGCGCCCGGTATCAACATCAAGGATCACTTTTTGTGGCACAGCGGTATCCTCCTTTTCTCGGATGCCAGTCAAGGCATCGTTCTATTTTAATCGATAATAGTAGATTTCCCCATCTCAAATAGTCTGTTATCGACAGGAAATAGAGTAGGTCTCTCAAAGCAGAATACCCTTTGAAAGACCCAATCAATTTCGTCGTCAAACAATCAGGTTAACTTGCCGCATCCATAAATGCCTGAATGCGTTCGTACTCCCATTCAGCCAGCATCGACTCGCGCGTCCAGCCGGACAAAGCCTTGAAAGTACTTGAAACGATGACGCCGTCGGCTACACGCAGTGCCTCCTGAATATTATCAGCTTTAGCGCCACCGCCCAGCAATAAAGGCACGCCCAAATTGGCCGATTTGACTTCTGAGAGCATTTCCATCGATTCAGTAAAAGCCCCGCCAGTCAGGATCAAACCATCAGCACGGCAGTGCACGGCCGCCCATCGGGCTTCTTCAACCAGAGGCATACGTCCCATCGGTTTACCGGTGCGATCGTACACATCGGCCAGAATTTGAATATTCTCTGCATGCAAATGGGCACGGTACTGAATTGCTTCATAGGCAAGACCTTCCAATACGCCCTCGGCTTTCACCATCGCCCCCACGTACACCTTCAAACGCACGAACTGCGCGTCAATTGCCTGTGCAATAGCCAGCGGCTCTTTACAGCCATGACTCATCATGCAGATTCCCAAAGCCAGATTGGGAAATTCCTGCCGAACCGCTGCTCCAACCACAGCCAGTGCGGCAGCAGCGTGCGGTTGAATAGAAGTTGCAATCGGGGTATCCCCCAAATCCTGCAAATAAATGGCAGGAACACCGGCTTTAACCGCTTTTTCTACGTTACGCAATGCGTGGTCTACAGCAACAGATACCGGCTGTGCTGCCGGGTGCTGTGAACCCATCAGAGGCGGCAAATGAAATGCGCCAATTACCCCGGGACGATCTTTTGGAAGCCAGGAAATTTTTGTCATGCCTGCCACTCCTCCCACATATCACTTGTCTGAATGCGGCTGATCCCGCCGCCGCCTGCAACATCACGCCCCCCTTTGAAATCCCGGAAGAAGGGTTCCCCAACCAAACCAGAACGGTACGCTGAGAACAATCCAACCGGAATACAGGTTGTCAACGGGGAGAACATTTCCGGCACGTCTGCAACCGGCAAGCTGGCTTCCACTGTCTCGTGCAACGTGACAGCACTCTCTGGCGCAATTGCCGCCACGCGCCGGCCGATCTTTTTGGCAGCCACTGCCGTCTCCTCCGCCCGGCTCAGGTCACGCTGGCCTGCGCTGATAATGAAGGTCGGTGAAGATGGCTGACGCACAAAGTATTGCAAGTGATTCCATTCTTCCATATCCTGGCCCAGTGCTGTATCACCAGTCGCTTCGAGAATCTTGGCCGCAGAGAACAATGCCGTGGCAAAGTTAGGGCCAGAACCACAAAAGACAAAATCTTCTGCATCCTGCCAGGATTTTGCCAATTCTTGAGCAGGAGCCTCGCTTGCTTCGATCGTTTCTTCAATGGCAGCACTCAATCCGCGGATCTGCGCGCGCACTTCATTGGCTTTGGCCGTGGTCATGTGTCCACGCACCTCACCAATCCGCACTGCCATCAAGAGCAACGCAATCTGATTGGTAAAATAACTGCGCGCGCCCGGAACGACTACGCCTTCTGGCTTTGGCAGAGGCGGCACAGTAACCTTCATCATGATTTCAGATTCGCGGGCCACTTTTCCATCAGGATTACCGGTCAGCCCCAGTGCGGTCAGGCCATTCTGCTGTCCCATACGCAGCGCCTCAGCAGTGCGAGCAACCGCTCCAGAGACCGAAATACCAACCACCATTTGCATCTTTGGCCCAAGCCTGGGTAAATTTCCGGCAAAATAACGGGCAAATTTCATCGAGCGCATAGCTGTTACAGGCAAGCCGCTCAACGTGCTAAACGCCAATTCCATACCCAGGGGGGCAAAATGTGAATCACCACACCCGGCAAAATAAACATGCTTCAAGGACAAGCACAACTCAGGATGAATGGAATCGCGCGCTGATTCATCCAACCCCTGAAATATATCCTGCAACAAACCAGGTAAACTCTTAAACTCTTCGATCATTGGATTCATCATTTATTCTCCTTTTTTTACAATACTACGGGTTTTACCTTCAACCGCAGCGTCTCTACACGTCTTTATATTTCCATTTACAACGAAGACTGAAATACAGGCAATCCAACTTGTTCCAGCATGAAGGAAGCAGTCACTCCTCCACAAGAATCTCCAAAGGGGACTGTCGTCTCACCTGCACTGCACCGAGCCTGGCGCAGATGTAAGTGGCAGGCGATAGAGTAGTCACAAGCGCATGCCAAAAGCTGTCTATGGGCCGCCACCACCCAGCACCGCCATCTGCGTGCGCCTGTCCGGGGACACAAGATCATCCAGTAAAAAATTGAACTGCGTTGCGTTCAATTTTTGGGTCACCACATCCATTAAGAATTTTTCCTCTACGCCAGCGGCCTATGATAAAGAATACTGCTCTAACCGCAGGCGAAGCCGTTTAAACCGTGTCTGTGCTTCATCACTCACTGCTCTTGGAAAAACCGGCAGCCCAATCTGTTCCACCAGGAAAGAAGCAGAAATCGCCCCAAACAGGCCAGCGGTTTGCAAGTCTCCCGTTTCGCGCCACCCTACCAGGAAGCCGCCACAAAAGGCATTGCCTGCACCTATTGGATCAACCACTGTTGTCTGCACAGCCGGAATATGCACCACCTGACGCGTGCGGGCTTCTGCTACCAGTGCCCCTTCGGCACCCATGCGCAGCGCAACGCACGCTGCACCAGCATCCAAGAAACTCGTGACCATTTCCCGGGGAGCAACAGGGCCCAACAAAGACTCAGCCTCGGCGACATTAGGTGAAAAAATGTCCAGATCGGACAGGAATACTTCCATTTCCTGCTGCGAGAGACGCCGTTTTGCCAACTCACTGGTTTCGACACTTACCAAGCTGCCAGAAGCGTGCACCTCCCTGAGGAAAGAAAATGCCGGTTTTAACGGCTCCAGACACAGATGATACGCTTGCGCCGTCTGCAAAGCAGATGGTATCCGCTTCCAGGGGCAATCCAGGCTGGCTTTGATCACATCCGATGATACGCGCCAGATTTCCGTGCGCCGCCCATCTTCTTCCATCACCTGCCAGGCGCGCGGCGTGGGCAGTCCAAGATCATACAGCCCTTCCAGGTTGATCTCCAGCGTCTCCAGATCCTCTCTAACCTTCTGCGGCAGATCGCTGCCGACAGCAGCCACCAAAGCCACGGAATCACTCCACAAACGCATACCGAACGCAGTCTGCGGGCCACCGCCGCCCAATACCCCCATTTGGGTGCGCCCGTCGGGGAAAACAATATCGTCAACGATCACATTGAATGCTACATAATCCATGCAAAGCTCCGAAACGATATCACGCTGTGCATCAATCTATCCTGTCCAAATCATCTTGCGCTGCCAAAAATGCAGCCACTTCCTGAGCTGTAGGCAAACCACCGCGCGGACCTTCATGCCCCACAGCGATCGCTGCGGCTGCGCTGGCTGTAACCAAACAGCGTTCCAACGACCAATTTTTCAGCCATCCCATTAAGAATGCTGCATGAAAACAATCTCCCGCACCGGTGGTATCCACCACAGGCACACGAAAGCCCGGCACCTTGCAGCTCTGCTGCGCTTGATACGCGGCAGCGCCTCGACTGCCCATCGTTACAACCACTAACGACAGCCCCAAATCCAAAAGTGTCTGCGCAGCAGCATCAATGTTTTGCTTTCCACTGGCAAAGCGGGCACCGTCCTCACTGCAAAAGGCAATATCCACCAACTTGAGCGCCTCAAGCAAGTCTGGCCCCTGCAACGGGATACTGGATTCGACATCCACCACAACCTGACCGCCGCCGGCATGCACCAGGTCTGCAAACTCCCGAAACCAGGAAAGCTCATATGGGATGGTGTAGCCAAACTGGCACGAAGCAAGGAAACGCCGGACAACAGGAAGAAACTGCGGCAAAGCGGTGATCGTAGGTACGATCATCAAACTGCGTTCACCGGAAGGCTCAACCAAAACCACACACAGATCTGTGATGCTGTCTGGCAGCACCTGAGCAGTGCTGGCGTCAACACCGTAATCGGCGAAAGCAGCCAGAAATTCTCCCCCGGCATCGTCATCACCGACCCGGCCAGACCAGCCAGTACGCAAGCCAAGACGGCCAGCGGCGCAAGCCGCATTGGCGATCATGCCGCCCGGCACACGCCCTTCAAATTCGACCGGCAATTTCTCGCCGGGCTTTAGAAGGCGCGGCACGCGCAGCACGAGATCTACAGATGTGCCACCCACGCAAAACAGGTCAAGACGGTGCTTTGTCATCAAAACGTTTTTGCCTTTAGCGCAAGGTTTTGTACAGCGCTTCTTTCCAACGGGGAACATCGATCGCCCAACAGACTGTAACGTTGGCGTCTTTTTCCAGCACGCCGCGTTCATCAACGACTGTCATGCCGCGCGTTACTTCACTTTCGACATCCACGGTTACGTAATACTTGCCTTTCTTAGTGCAAATGCTGGAATCAAGGGCAATCGCCATGGTGATTGGATCGGGTAAGGGCAGCATTGGCTCGCCCAGCCATTCCCGGTTGGTCTGGATCGCCTGACGATTACAGTCGACAGTGAATTTACTGTAGACTGTGTCCATCGCAAGCACAGACTTGATATCCTCGTCATCCAGATTGGCTTCACCCCGGCACAATTCCCAACCAACCATAGTGAGCGGCAAACCGGAGTGAAAAACCATCTTGGCCGCTTCGGGATCCACGTAGATATTAAACTCCGCTGCGGGGGTAATATTGCCCAATGTAGCAGCCGCGCCGCCCATCACATAACACATGGGAATCTTCTCGGCCAGATCGGGGGCAATCGACAACGCCAGAGCGATATTGGTCAACGGTCCCAGAGTAACCAAAATGAACTCATTTGGGTTGGCACGAATAGCATCAATCAATGCGTTCACGGCGTGATTCTCTTCTATTTCCAACTTCGGACTCGGGTAATTCATGCCTCCCATGCCATCCGGTCCATGAAAGAAATAGCCAAACACAGCTTCCCGCACCAAGGGTTTCCCCGCACCCTGATAAACCGGCACCTGCTTACCACACAACTCAATCGTATAGAGTGCATTTCGGGTGCATTCTTCCAAGCTGACATTCCCTGAAACGGTGGTAATACCCTCAATAATGATTTCTTCATCTGGCCAACGCAAAGCCATCAAAATCGCCACGGCATCATCCGAAGCCGTATCGGTGTCAATCCAAATCCTTTTCATACCTGCTCCTCTCAAAATTACTGTTTCATAAAAATATTATCGTGATGAAAAACCAGCCACTTTATTTCGTCAACCGTCCCACGATAAGGTCCAATACTGCTTCAGCCTGAGCTCCCACACAGATATTGGTTGACCGATAGTCCACCCAGCGATGCTCTTCATCAGCAATCGTCTTGCCCATGCAGCGGCCCTCTGTCTCCAACACGATTGGTGCCTGACGAACTTCAAACAAGCCGGGATCAATCGCATACGCTACTGCAGAAGGATCGTGAGTATAAACCGCCCCACCAATGCCATACACCTGATCAAAGAAATTTCGATAACAGGGAACTATTTTGCGCAACAAATTCGCCGCCGGATTATCCGCTGCCAATATCTTGTCAAAACGAGCATTATCCATCACGATTTGATGGGTCACATCCAATCCCACCATGGTCACCTTCCAGTCCGCACTGAAAACCATCTGGGCAGCATGAGGATCATGGTAAATATTGGCCTCAGCCAGCGGGGTGATATTCCCCGGCACATAAGCCGCGCCACCCATTAAAATTACCTCGTCCACCAGCTCTGCTATCTTGGGTTCCAAGCGCAGCGCCAAAGCAATATTGGTTAATGGGCCGACCGGCACCAGGGTGATCTCACCCGGATTGGCCAGAACGGTATCCACAATAAACTGGGCAGCGTGTACGTCTGCAAGTTTGCCTTTAGGTGGTGCGGGATCAGTATTGCCCATACCGTCCTCACCGTGCACCTCAGTGCCCAATTCCAGGGCGGGCAGAACAATGGCCTGATCTGCACCGCGCGCAACGGGGATATGGCCATTTCCTTCCAATTCCACCAGCCGCAAAGCATTTTGAGCAGTGACTGGCCCGGCCGCATTACCAAAAACCGACGTCACCCCAACCACTTCCAGCTCCGGAGAGCGCAGGGCGAAGGTTAACGCCATCGTATCATCAACACCTGGATCTGTATCAAAAATTATCTTTTTTGTCATTTTTTCCTCCTGGATGTTATCCCTCTGGATGTTATCCCCTGGCTTAATCATCCGCCATAATCCGCACCATCACTTTGCGGGTGCGGGGACCATCAAATTCAAAGAACAGCACACTTTGCGAACCGCCCAACAGCAAATCTCCAGCAGTAATAATCAGTGAAAGATCGCCACCAATAATAGAAGCCTTGACATGTCCGGCAGCATCGGCCGGCGTATCAAAGGTGTGGTGAAAATCAACGCGGGTCGGCACGAGGCGGTGCACCTCATCCACAATATCCAGCGATGTATTTGGATCGATAGCTGAATTGACCGTTAAAGCGGCTGTGGTATGCGGTACATAGGCCACACAAATTCCTTCTTTCACGCCGCTTTCCTGCACCGCTTGATGCAACTGCCCAGTAATATTGACCAAAGATTCGCCCGGGTCTGTTTGCAAAATAATTGTTTTTAACATGAACGCGTTCCTTCCTCAATAAAGAGATAAATCAAACTAAAAATCCACACCCACTGCGAAATCGCGCAACACCTTGCGCAGTTCCCCGGCTGTGGGCACCTGCCGCCCAGAGCCGAATTTCTGCACCTTGGCCGCACCCATCGCATTGGCAAAAACTGCCACCTTTTCCAGCGGCCACCCTGACAAATAAGCATAGACAAAAGCCGCCATAAAAGAATCGCCGGCAGCATTGGTATCCACCACCGGCACCTTAAAACCAGGCTGCTTGATGGTTTTATCTCGCGTGTACAGCACACAGCCATCCTGACCATGTTTCACACACACCAAAGAAGGTCCAAGCTTCAACAACTGCCGCGGGTCAGCCGCTATCTGGCAATGTTGACCTAATACCGTCAATTCATCTTCAGTAGACAAAATCACCGTAGCATTTTTTACAAGCTGCTGGCAATGTTCCGGAGCAGCAGAAGCCAGGAGCGGGCCAGGATCGAAGATCACAATACGGCCTTGCTGTCTGGCAAACGCCGCCGCTGCTAACACGCAATCTATCATGCGCTCTTCGTTCAACGAATACCCCCAAAGCTGGACAGCATCTGCGGACGCAATGCGCATCTTCCAATCCTCTGAAAGCAGCACGTTTGGCCCCTGTCCATACTGCCCCAAAAAGACATGTTTGCGGCTATCATCTTCCAGAACAAATACAGTGGTAGTGCTGCTCTGCGCTTGGTGCAGAATACCATCCACGCCAACCCCTTCATCACCCAGCATTTTCAATAGAGAGCGGGCAAAGGTATCTTCTCCCACTGCCGCCAGGGCCGTCATCACCATGCCCAGGCGGGCTCCAGCCACCAGAAAATTGCCTGCCCCGCCCGGTTCCAATTGCAAACCATGAAGGATCTGATGCTCATCTGCAACCACCGGCAATTGTGGAATACTCAAAATAACATCCACCACCAGATCACCTATCGACACAACCTGATACAATTTAGATTGGTTTTTCACATTTACCTCTGTCAAATCAGGTTTATTTCTCAACAATCTCTCAGCTTTTTACAAACGTTCCAATAATTCCATCAAGGCTTTCGGACCAGCCCCAAAGGATACTGCTGCGGGGGTATCTATGCGTTCCTGCAAGAAGGCTTTCAGACGCGGACGCCAATCCAGGTCAAGGCCGCCGCCATAAACAGTGGTCGCCAGTGCACCCAATGCAGAGGCCAGAGTCCCGGCCGTTTCCAGATCAAGCTTGTGATGATAGGCATAGATCAGCCCGGAACTGAAAGAATCACCCGCACCGGTGGTATCGACAGTGTCTACCTGGAAAATGGGGAATTGTCTTTTTCCTTTCCCAGTTGCCAGAAGTGCCCCCTGGCGGCCAAGTTTCAAGCCTACCAACTCCACTCCTGCCGCTAAAAGTAAATCGGCACAGGCATCAGGCGAGTTTCCGCCGACCAGTGCTTCGGCTTCTTCCTGCCCCAAAATACAAACTGCCAGATCAGGCAGCAAACGGCGGAATTCTTCCCGATGCTGCAAAACAGGCTCGAGTGCCATATCCAAACTGATCGGGAT
>JAIOTF010000350.1 GCA_021107195.1 Anaerolineaceae bacterium
CGCAAGGAGTGCCCGACCTCGGCCTGCCAGGCTGCCTGTTCCGGCTCTTCTGCCGCCAGCCGGGTGTAGATGGACAAGGCTACTTCCGGCTTGCCCTGCCGCCGCCAGTAGAGTGCCGACAGAGAACGCACCAACACCGAGTCAGGCCCCAATTCCTGTGCCTGCTCCAGCGCCGCCAGGCCGTCCTGTCCCTGCTGCTGCCGGGCTTCACCCAGCATGGCCCAGGCTTCGGCATAGGATGGAGCCATCTCCGTTACCTGCATGAAAGCGATCCCGGCCAGTTCCCATTCTCCGGCCTTTCCCAGGGCGCGCCCGAGGAGCAGGATGCGATAGGCTTCATCCGATTCAGCCTGCACATCTTGCAGGCTGATCTGCAAAGCAGCGCATTTTTCCGCATAGGCCGGTTCCAGCTCAGCGGCTACTGCCAGCATCTCTTCTGCTTCCATTGGCGAGACCAGCACCAGGTGTACGCCCAACAGATAGGCGGCGTTGGCATCCTCTGGAACCTGCTGCTGCCATTCCCGCAAGGTTGCCGCCGCTCCCGCAAGGTCTCCCATGCGGCGCTGGGCTGCTGCCAGGCTGGTGTAAACCTCTTCCGCGGCGCTGCCGCGCCGGATGCGCGCCTGCCAGGCTTCAATCGCCCCGCTGTCTTCCTCCAATGCCAGATGAACCTGTGCCAGTTGCTCCAACCCCGCGTCCGAGATCTCGCCCAGTATCCAAGCCTTTTGAAACGCTTCAGCCGCCTGGACATGCTGCTCAGCCAGCATGCGCTGTTCTCCCATCTGCTCCTGTAAATCCCCCCGCCAGGGCAGATAAGCCACAGCCAGCTGAATTTGATCCGCCGCTGCCTCCGGCTGTTGCTGAGTCTCTGCCAAATATGCCGCTTGCAACGCGTCACTGACCGTTTGCGACTGCGGCGACAGGTTTAACAACACTGCCAACAGCAATGGCAGCAGCAGCTTAATTTTCAATATGAGCTTCTCACCGGTACGCATGCCCTAATTATATCCGAGCTTGCCCAATAGCCAAAAAACTCCCGCTTCTTCCCCCACTACCACCTGTTCCCTATTCGACAAAAAACCACCCGAAGAGACTGGAATCCCTCCGGGTGGTTCAACACGCAAGTTCTTATTTAGCGCAGCTTTTCGACGATTTGGTTGATCTCCCCGCCACGGATCACTTCTTTTTCCTGCAAGACATCGGCAATCTCATGCAGCGCGGTTTCGTTTTCCTGCAAGAGGGCCGTCGCCTGATCCTGTGCTTCCTCCACCAGGCGGCGGATTTCCTGATCAATCAAGGTCGCCGTCTCGGGACTGAGGTCTTCACGTACACCGCTTGACAAACCCAGGTAAGCCATCCCCACCGGGGTGGCATAGCGCACCGGCCCCAGCTTATCCGTCATACCAAATTCGGTGACCATGCGCCGCGCCACTTCTGTGACACGCTCCAGGTCGTTGGACGCACCGGTGGACACGTCGCCAAAGATCATGCGCTCTGCCACGCGGCCGCCCAGCATGACGGCCATGCGCTGCTTAAGCTCCATCTCCGACACCAGATACTGGTCTTCTTCCGGCATCTGCATCGTGTACCCCAGGGCGCCTTTGGAGGTCGGAATGATGCTGACCTTATGCACCGGGTCGGTGTTGGGCAGCAAAGCCGCCACCAGAGCGTGGCCGCCCTCATGATACGCTACCCGCTTCTTGACATCATCCCGCAGGGGCATCTTCTTTTGTAAACCTGCCACGATCCGTTCAATCGCCTGGTCAAAATCCGGCATCGTGACCATATCGCGATCATGGCGCACCGCTAACAGAGCGGCCTCATTGACCACATTCGCCAGGTCAGCGCCCGAAAAACCAGGCGTGATCTTGGCCAGACGGTCCATGTCGGCATCTTCGCCCAGGACCACACCCCGGGTGTGAATGGCGAGGATCTGCCGCCGGCCATCTTCGGTCGGCAGGGTCACCTCGATCTGGCGGTCAAAGCGGCCAGGCCGCAGCAGTGCCTTGTCCAAAATCTCTGGCCGGTTGGTGGCAGCCATAATGACCACACCCTTGTTGACCTCAAACCCGTCCATCTCTGCCAATAACTGGTTCAACGTCTGTTCGCGTTCGTCATTCCCCCCCATCTTCCCAATGGAAGCCCGCGATTGACCGATTGCATCAATTTCATCAATAAAGACAATGCAGGGGGCTTTTTTCTTGGCCTGGTCAAACATGTCCCGCACGCGTGATGCCCCCACACCCACAAACATCTCCACAAAGTCAGAGCCGCTGATCGAGAAGAAAGGCACGCCCGCCTCGCCGGCAGTGGCTTTCGCCAGCAAGGTTTTCCCCGTTCCGGGAGGGCCAACCATAAGGATGCCTTTGGGCAATTTGGCCCCCAGACGGGTGAAGCGTTCCGGGGTCTTGAGAAATTCAATGATCTCTTTCAACTCCACTTCCACTTCATCTGCCCCGCCCACATCGTCAAATTTAACCCCGGACATTGCGCCGGGAATTTCCTTTGCCTTGCTCTTGCCGATTGACATCACCGGTGAACCCTGCTGTCCCATACGGCGCATCATAAAATACCAGATCAAGGCCAGTGGAATAAAAGGCAATATCCAACCAAGTATTGTTATCCAGATGCTGGGTGTATCGATCTTTGCGCCAAATTCAATCCCGGCCGCCAAAAGTTCCTCGACCAAGTTCGGATCTTCTACCAGTACGGTATGGTAACTCACATCAGGCAAAGACAATTCCCCTTCACTGAACAGCATTCTCTGCAACCAGGCAGCCCCGGGGAGAAGTGAGTCCGCTGTTGTTTCTTCTTCGGTTCCACAGCCCGCCTCCTGGCAACTGTAAAACAACTGATTCCCTTCAATTGTTACCTTGTCGATCATGCCATCCGCCAGGTTCTGACGAAATTGACTATAGGGGACTTCCTCCTGTTGGGCAGCGAATGGCTGATACAAACTCTGAAATGCCCACACGCCTGCTAAAGTAATCAGCAGCCAGATCAAAGAAAAATTCATCTGTTTTTTCTGTCGTTTGTCCATTGTTCCTCCAAAATCATGTTACAAGAAAAGGTGTATCCCGCTCTTTTGGCTGGATACACCCAGGTTCGATAAATCAGTAAAAATGCCCGGTTGTTATTTCAGCTTCGGTGAGAAATCCAGCGATGCAGAATTCATGCAATAACGCAGTCCCGTGGGGTTGGGGCCGTCCTCAAAGACATGCCCGAGATGGGCATCACACTGGCTGCACAGCACCTCGGTGCGCACCATACCGTGGCAGGTATCGCTCCTGGTTTTTACATGATCACCCGAAAGCGGCAGCCAGAAGCTCGGCCAGCCGCAGCCAGCATCGAACTTGGTTTCTGAACTGAACAACGCTGCGCCGCAGCAAACACACTGGTAAATACCATCATCTTCGGTGCGATAATAAGCACCGGTAAAAGGCACCTCGGTACCCTTCAAGCGTGTCACCCGGTACTGCGCGGGTGTCAATTGTTTTTTCCATTCTTCTTCGGTTTTTACAATTTTCTCAACCATAACAACCTCATCTCAACCAATAAGAGACTAAATTAGTCTTGTTTTCAACAATATTATTGTAATCACAAAGTATTAATTTCTCGTATGAACGTCAACCATCAGACTCCATCTCAAAACGGAGTTCTTCTCGGTACAAATGATTAGATGAAGTCAGGGGAGAAAAAATTACTTCCTGCCGGATGCGATTCTGGCAGGAAGTGTTATTCGAAACAGGAGGCACTCAGGCTTTCTTGCGGATCGGGTGGCGCAGCACCGTCTTCAATTTTTCAGGCGCTGTGCGGCGCGGGTCACTCAGGTAGATCTCGTGATGTTTGCCAGTCAATTCATACCCCTGATCATAGGCAAACTGGTGCATTCCTTCAATCGTCGGGCCTTCATCGCTGTAAGGGCCGAAATACAGGATCTGCACCGCCAGTCCTTCGGCAAAGGTTTCGATCCGCAGTTTATCCACAGCAGCCAGAGGCTTTTTTGCAGCAGCCCGTCGGATTCCCTCTTGCAGCAAATCGGGTGTTACAAAATCCGGCTGCATGATCATTGATATCCACTTGAATTTGTCCTTGTCCGCTTCGGTGAAATGGGTCTGCCCAAGCGGCGTCCCCCACCACAAGCCCTCCAGCGGCATGACGGTGTAATCCAAATCGTGCTCTTTCTTCATCATGAACTTGACCGTGTAAGACACCGCGTACAACGTCTCCACGGCCTCTTTGTAAGACTGTGCTGTGTTCGGATTGCCTGCCCCATCGATCATCAAGAACTGCATCGGGGGAACTTCAACCACGCTGGGCGCTTTGGCCGAAGGTTTATAAAATGCCTTTAACTGTTTCTTCAAATCCACTTTCTCAGCCATTGCTGCCCTTCCTTTCATTATTATCCATCTGCTTTCCGGACTCACACTGTGCAATCCACGCTTCCACCCAACCCAATTCCGCCTCAATCATCGTCTGGCTGTGATCAAACAGGTCATTGACGAAGGGCGGCATGTGCATCTGGTCGCACTGCCATTTCTGCTGCACTTCGGACAGCCTCTCGACCAGCCGCTGCCGGTATCCGCGCATCGCTGCCAGCCGCTCTGCTTCCGGCAGCAAGATCTGGTTGGCCAGCCCCAGCATGAAATCCCCGCTCAACGGGCGCGGGTTCGCCAGCCGTTGACGCACGGCCTCTGTGGCAGCCGCCAAACCGCCGTCCGCTACCCGGTACACACGGCGCGCCGGCCGGCCTGCCTCAGGGTGCGTCTCACTCGTTACCCAGCCTTTCTTCTGCATTTTGTTCAACAAGTAATAGATAGAAGAAAAACCGATCTCTGTCCAGGCCCGCAAGCCGCGCGCCTCAATATCCTGCTCCAGTTGATACCCATGCCGCGGCCCCTCCACCAGCAGGGTCAGCAGCGCCAGTTCTGAATTATTGGGCAGGTTTTGTGTCATTGCAGCTCCTTATATTCCAGTATTAGAATACTATAGCACTATAATAACAAAGTTGTCGTCCTCTGTCAAGATGCTTTCCCCCAATGGACAACTATTCCCTCACACAAAAAACCGGCCCTTGCAAACCTGCAAAGGCCGGTTTTCATCCCGGATTCCATCCAGTCTATTTCATCGTCATCATCATATTGCTGAGCGCAGCCATCCGGCGTCGCGGCAGCAAGCGCATCATAAACACACCGGCCGCATTCACGAATCCCGGCACCAGACTGGAGCGTTGGCGCTGCATGGCGCGGATGCCCTGCCGGGCCACCTCCCGGCTCTCCATCATCACCATGCGCTGATAGAGGGTAAGTTCCTGCCCGGCGACCTTAAAAAACTCGGTGGCCGTCACTCCTGGCGAGATGGTGGTCACGTTGACCCCCGTGCCGCGCAGTTCATAATTAACCGCTTCCGAAAATAGCAGCACATAGCTCTTGGCCGCCGCATAACTGGCGTAGGTCGGCGAGGGCTGGTATGCCCCGATTGAAGCCACCTGCAGAATGGCACCAAATTTGCGGGTCACCATGTCTGGCAGGAACAAGTGCGTCATGTGGGTCAGGGCCACGATATCCAGGTCAAGCATGTTCTTTTGCTTCTCCCACGGCAGCTCGGTGAACATGCCAAACAAACCATACCCGGCATTATTCACCAGCACATCCACCGGCTTTCCGGCGGCTTTGAGCTGATCATACAATACCTGTGGTGCGCCCGCCTGCGCCAGGTCCATGCTGATGACCTCCACCTGTACCCCATGCGCCGCCTGGATCTCGGCCTGCACGGCTTTCAGCCGCTCCTCACGGCGCGCCACCAGGATCAGGTTGGCGCCCATCTGCGCCAGTTCGCGGGCAAAATCCACACCCAAACCGCTGGAAGCCCCCGTTACCAGCGCTGTTTTCCCCCGAATATCTTTTCGTTTTCCCATTGCTCTTTTCTCCTTCACTTTATGTTGATTGCAAGCCTTGCAAATAGGCCCTTAGCACTACGCTCAGTTCGTCCATCAAATCCACCCGAAACACAGCCAGCCCGGGTTCATTCAAAACCCGGGCGACCACCGGCGCCGGGGCAGACAAATTTTGCAGACCGATCAGGAACGCATACAGATGCAGCAATATGCGCTGCCCCTGCCCGGCCGGCACTCCAGGCAGCACCGCTTCTATCCGGCCGGCAGTAGCCGCCATTTTTTCGCCCAGCATCTGCTTGAAAGCAACCGCCGTGTCATAATCGATGTTCCGCTCCAACACGCTGTGCACAATCCCCACCAGCCGCACAAAGGACGTCCGCGCCTGCAAACTTTCACAGACCATCCTGATGAAATCATCCACCGAAAGCGCAGCAGATACCTGCGCCAGCCCCGCATCCAGCCCGGCAAACCACTCCTGAAAGGCCTGGGTCAGGACCGCCAGGAACAGGGCTTCTTTGGTCGCAAAGTACAGATACAACGTGCCTTTAGCCAGCTCTGCCTTTTTGGCAACCCCGGCCATGCTCACCGCTTCAAAATCCGTCTCTTCGAACAAAGCCAACGCCGCCGACAGGATCTCCTGCTGGCGTTCCTGTTTCTGTTCGGGATTCATTGCTCTGGTTTGTTTCTTCATTGCACGCTCCATAAATGACTATAAGTCATTTATAACTGACCAACGGTCATTTGTCAAGTTAAAAAACACCTTGTGAGATTCTCCTGATAAAAGATCATTGAAAAGAATGGTTCCGCCTGCAGCACCCCCCACAGCTATTCTACACTACTCCCAGTCCCGCGGACCCTGCCGGCGCAGGCTTTTGAGCCGCCCGCGGCGCTTCTTGGCATCCAGCCGGCGGGCATGTGCCGCCCGGCCGGGACGGGTTGGCCGCCGTCGTCGCGGGCGCTCGACCGCCTTCCGGATCAATGCCGTCAGTCGCGCCAGCGCCTCTTCGCGGTTTTTCTCCTGCGTGCGGTACTGGTAAGCCTTGATCACGATCACCCCGTCCTTGCTGGCGCGCTTGCCCGCCAGACCCAGCAGCCGCGTACGCACATCCTGCGGCAACGAAGGAGATTGGGCAACATCAAAACGCAACTGCACGGCCGTGCTGACCTTGTTCACATTCTGTCCGCCCGGCCCGGCGGAGCGTATGAAATCCAGCTCGATTTCGCTCTCGTCAAGCTGGATGGTGGGGGTGATCTCTATCATGGGGTTAAGTATATCAGGGGGAAGAGGAATTAGTGAATTAGGGATTAGGGATTAGGGATTAAGTGGCTCTATTTTCAGGATTCTCCTCATCCTCTGCCCACCTGACCGGGTTGTATACAATGTATTCGCGTATCCGCTCCAGATCATCTTCATCACGGATCACGTGTTCATAA
>JAIOTF010000006.1 GCA_021107195.1 Anaerolineaceae bacterium
TTTTGCAGAACCGAACCAGATTGAGACTTGCTTGAAGGAAGTTTTCACCGCATCCTCGTCCCAAGCTATTATTTAGGGGAGACAGGGCTTTCTCAGATAACATAGGACGGCTGGTGTCCAGTCCTCCCTTTTTTCGATTCTCACATGACGGCAGATTGAACTTCTAAGGTGCTTTTTACGGTTTTTACATCGCTTTTAGCGAAACTAAAGAACTATTGTTCAATCTGTTTGTTTCTACCCTTCTCAAATCCTCAACGATTTGTTATCATATCATCTGTTGGGTTGGCCTCGACCGCTCTGTTGTGGTCGGGGCTTTGTTGCGGTTTTTTAATTTAGGTTGTCAGTGGGGGCTGAACTCCTAAACAGCGGTCAGAATTCAGGTGATAATTAATGTTAGTAAAACGTAAAGATTTAAGAAATATAGCGATCATTGCCCATGTTGATCATGGTAAGACAACACTGGTTGATGGTCTCCTTAAGCAAGCCAAGATATTCCGGGACAACCAGCATGTGGCCGAGCGCGTGATGGATTCCAACGATTTGGAACGAGAGCGCGGAATCACCATTCTTTCAAAAAATACTGCAATTTCCATCCAGAATACTGAGTCGGGCGACATGGTCAAGATCAATATCGTTGATACGCCCGGACATGCCGATTTTGGCGGGGAAGTAGAACGGGTGATGAATATGGTGGACGGGGTTTTGATCCTGGTTGATGCAGCCGAGGGCCCGATGCCACAAACACGGTTCGTACTGAAAAAGGCTTTGGAAATTGGACACAAAGCCATTGTGGTGATCAATAAAATGGATCGAAAAGACGCAGATCCTGAAAGGGTATTGAACGATACCTTTGACTTGTTTATCGAACTTGGCGCCACAGAAGACCAGGCAAATTTCCCCGTCGTTTATGCAAATGCAATCACTGGACAGGCTGGTATGACGCCAGCATTAGAGCCAAACTTGCAGCCGCTGTTCAACACCATCTTGCGGGATATTCCAGCGCCGGTGGTTGATGTGGATGCACCTTTTCAGATGCTTGTTGCGAATATCCGCTATGATGAATTCCTTGGTGTAACAGCCATCGGGCGCATTTTCTCAGGTAAGGTTCTCAATGGACAAAGGCTTGCTCGTTTACTTGTGAATGGTGAAACTGTTTATGAACAGGCAAAGTATCTGCATGTGTATCAGGGATTAGATCGCGTTGAAGTGAATGAAGCTGACGCCGGCGATATTGTTGTGATTGCCGGGTTAACAGATATCGCCATTGGAGAGACATTGGCAGATCCGGAAAATCCAACCGCTTTGCCTCCAATCCATGTGGAAGAACCAACAGTAAAAATGACTTTTGGCGTGAATAAATCGCCTTTTGCAGGCAGCGAAGGGAAATGGGGCACATCAAGAAAGCTGCGAGAACGACTCTTTGAGGAATTGAGAAACAATGTTGCCTTGCGCGTAGAGGAAACGGATGATGCTGATACTTTTTTGGTGTCGGGGCGGGGAGAATTACATCTTGCGATCCTCATTGAAACGATGCGGCGAGAGGGTTATGAATTTCAGGTCTCGAGGCCGGAAGCGATTTTCATCAATGGTGAGAATGGAAAATTACTCGAACCTTTTGAAGAAGTTGAGATTGACACCAGTCAGGAAACGGTGGGTTCAGTGGTAGAAATGCTTGGCTTGCGTCGTGGACAGATGTCGAATATGACAAATAATAAGGATGGGACTGTACATTTAAGCTACACTGTTCCTACTCGTGGTTTGCTCGGGTTCCGCTACCAATTTTTGACTGCCACACGTGGCACTGGAATCATGAACACCTTTTTTCATGGGTACCTGGATTTGGCGCCAAACCTTAGTTCGCGAGGCAACGTTTCTATTGTTGCCTGGGAAGCTGGCACCGCGACCACTTATGGTTTGAAAAACGCGGAAGAGCGGGGAATTCTGTTCATCAACCCTGGTACAGAAGTGTACGAAGGGATGGTTGTCGGTGAGACGGCGAAGGCCAATGAAATCGCTGTGAATGTGTGCAAGAAAAAGCACTTGACCAATATGCGCCAATCGAATAAAGATATTGAGGTTCGATTGAAAACACCGCGCACAATGTCGCTGGATGAAGCCATTGAGTATCTTGCAGAAGATGAACTGCTAGAAGTAACGCCGCTTGCTTTTCGAATTCGTAAACGGATTATGAATACTGAAAAACGCGGCAGACACGATAAGAAAGCAAAAGAAGCTCTGGTTTAGGCCAGAGCCTCTTTTTAATGCGGATTGTTTTGGTTGTTGTGTTGTAGTGTTCAGCTATTGTATAGCGCCCACAGGTTGATCAGTGATTCTTCCAGGCGACCCCCCAGTTCCTCACCGCGCGGCGTGGTCACATCATCGTGATTGTCCAGTACAACATAAGGAACATTTGCGCCCTGGATTTGAATGAAATCGGGATCGGCTTCTGTAATTTCTTCCCAGTCAATTTCTTTATATAATCTTTCAAGCCGTTCGTCCGGGAGGGCGTGTTCTAAAATGCTATCCGGCCGGTCCGGGTTGAATCTTTTGCGATTTTTTCTCAGCGATTCTTCCCAGGGCACGTCTACATACAAGATTGCCAACCGTTTGAGTACATCCTGGCTGAGATGTTCAAAAGCCGATTTATAGCCGCCATGCTCCTTGCCCCTGGAAAATTCAATGACAATGGTTGGAGCGCTTGTCTGATCGCGCAAGAGCTTTTCATGTTCCAGGCATATCCGTCTAATCAGCACGTTCCATAGGCGTTCGTCATTAAATTCCTCGTCTTCAGTTGAATGAAGCCGCTGCATACCCATTTCGCCCAAGATGCGATCCTCTTCAAACCAGGCCCAAAGCATCGGGAAATCATCAACTTCGATAAATTCACCGATGTGAAAGCGGTTGATCCGTTCTTCCAACGGGGCATTGTGTAAATAGTGGATGATTTCGCTTTTTCCAGCCGCTGGCCGGGCAAGCAACATCAGGGTATCAAAAGTATTTTTATCAGACATTTTTCTCTCACTCCTCAAGATTGATTATGTTCTTACAATTTTACAACAGAATGAACTGAATGTGAAATCGAGTAACATAATATATTATATTATTATATATAAATATTAATTAATAATTACAGTGCATGGTTTACACGAGCTTGGAATTTGATTTGAATTTCTCACACAATGTTGGTTCTGCCATAAAGCGATGAAATCTGATGCTGAAATGGAAATCGGAGCAGGGGGCTGCGCAAAAAAGGCCGGAGAGCAAATTGGAGCTAAGCAAAGAGTTGTTCACACCTTTCGTTAAAGAAACTGTGTATCAGTTTGGCATCAGAAATTAGTTTATAAAGGGCATCGCCGACCAGCAAGGAGAGTAGGGGGATGGTCCAAAATATACAATCGCCTTATACTTACGATAAGTATTATTATCGTAAACATGGTATAATCGGCTTGTAAGGTGCTCACAGATAATCTATGAGCAATACGGGAGAGACCACCATGAAGACAGGCGTAACCATTGCAGATGCAGCGGCAGCTTATATTGACTCGGTCAATCTTGCCAGAAGTCACAATACAATGCGCGCCTACAGAAGAGCCGTGGAAATCTTCTTAGAAACGCTCCAGTACTGGGAAATTGATCCGGAGGTTTGCAAGACAACTGATATGCCACAGAAAGCAATAAGCTGGTTAATTGCTGACCTCAAGACCAAATCTGCAAGCACAGAACGTTTGTACTTGCAAGCGGTGATCAATTTCTATGAGTACATTGCTGCAGAAAATCTGGCCCCTGTCAATTTAACACGATTACGATTGCTAATTCGTCAGAGGGCACGACGTCCAGGCCAGCGCCTACCGCAATTCCCTGAAGAAGAAATTGAGAAGATATTAATCTATACGCAATCTATGGTCAATAAACCTTCTAGTAGCAAGCAGGAACACTGGCGAAATTTACGTGACAGAGCGTTTATAGTTACCCTGGCAGATACAGGACTACGTGTACATGAAGCCTGCGGCTTGCGCCGGGGAGATTTAGACTGGAATAGCGGCCAGGCCCTCGTTATCGGGAAAGGCAACCGCGAAGCTGTTGTAAGGTTTTCAAATCGCGCTATGACTGCGCTCAAAGATTATTTAGCAGTGCGCTCTGAGATGGATGGTGCCTCTGGAAAACCTTTGGCGTCATTGCCGTTGTTCGCCCGCCACGATCGAGGTACAGGAAAGAAGGTACAGGCGATTTCTACGACCACAGGGCGCAATATTGTCAAGCAGCGTGTCTGTGAAGCGATAGGTCCGGAAGCAATTGGTACGATAACCCCACACTCCTTCCGGCATCATTTTGTAACAAAAATCCTCAAGGGTTCTGGAAACCTGAAATTGGCGCAAGCACTGGCTCGACATAAAAATATTTCCGTAACGCAGCGATATGCGCATCTCGCAGATGATGAGTTAGACCGCGGATATTGGGAAATATTTGAATCCTGAACCAAGGACTTTCCTTGCTATAATTCAATTATTATGGATCAAATTGAACTTCTCTCCCCTGCCAAAGATTTGGAAACCGGTATCGCGGCGATCAATTGCGGTGCCGATGCAGTTTATATTGGCCCTTCCCGATATGGAGCACGAAAAGCCGCCGGAAATTCATTGCAAGACATTCAACAATTAATCGACTATGCGCATAAATATTGGGCCAGCGTATATGTGACTGTAAATACGCTGTTGTATGATGAAGAAATCGAGGCTGTCGAGCGTTTGATCCGGCAATTGTATGAAATCGGCGCTGATGCTTTAATCATCCAGGACGTTGGGCTTCTTGAATTAGCCCTGCCCCCTATCCCGCTTTTCGCCAGTACACAAATGCATAATCATACGCCAGAGCGTATCGCTTTCCTGGAAAAAGTTGGCTTTCAGCGGGTGATTATGGCGCGGGAATTGAGCTTGAGCCAAATTAAAGATATCCGCGCTGCAACGACTATTGAACTTGAGGCATTCATTCACGGTTCGCTCTGTGTCAGTTACAGCGGACAATGTTATATGAGTTATGCGATTGGCGGGAGAAGCGCTAACCGGGGACAATGTGCGCAACCCTGTCGACGGCAATACTCACTTGTCGATGCGAACAACAAATCCTTGACTGATCAACGATTTTTGCTGTCGTTGCGAGATCTGAATTTGAGTGACTCGCTGGCCGATTTGATAGATGCAGGTGTTTGTTCATTCAAAATAGAAGGCCGTCTCAAAAACAAAGCTTATGTAATGAATGTTGTTGGTCATTACCGTCAGCTTCTTGATGAAATTCTCGTTGATCGCGATAAACGAGCCAGCTCTTCTGGAACAACAAATTTAGGCTTTTCTCCTAACCCGCTGAAAACTTTCAACCGAGGATACACATCCTATTTTCTACATGGCCGCGGCGATATTGTAGCTGCGCCTGATTCCCCTAAATCGATAGGCGAACCATTGGGTAAGGTATCGGCAGTCGGTAAAGGTGTGATTACTTTGGAGAAAAATGCCCCATTACTCTCTGCTGGCGACGGACTGTGTTTCTTCAACGAAGAGATTGAGCTGAAGGGAACTTTGGTCAATGCCGCTGAAAAAAATACGATTCATGTTGATCAAACTCGAGAGATGATTCCCGGCTTGAAAATCTACCGAAATCACGACTATGCTTTTCTCTCCAGACTTTCAAAGAGCAGGCCAGAGCGAAAAATTCAGATTAAGTTCCAAATCGAAAGCGTTGCTGATGGAATTCAACTCACCGCTGTGGACGAGGACGGCTGTCAGGTTGCAGTGACGGTGCCGTTTGACCGTATAGTGGCCAAGTCGCCTAAGAAGTCATTAGCGATTATCGACCGGCAGCTCAGAAAACTTGGCGGAACGGAATTCGCATGCACTCAGGTTGAATACCAACTGGACCCTGTCCTGTTTTTACCAGTTTCCTTTTTGAATAAACTACGACGGACAGCAGCAGAGCAACTGACGAAGACTCGCGCAGAGAATCGGCCTCAACAGCAGGGCGGGATTGTACCCAACAAAGTGCCCTTTCCCAAAAAAGAGTTGACCTTTCAAGGAAACGTATTAAATCACAAAGCTGCGGCATTTTATCGGCGGCATGGCGTTAAGGCTATCGAGAGTGCAGCAGAATCAAAACGAGACATGACGGGGCGAAAAATTATGACAACCAAGTATTGTCTGCGTTACCAGATCAACGCTTGTCCGCGCCAAAAGGATGCAGAGACCGCAGCGGAGCCCTGGAAGCTTGTGGATGAGCAAGGCATTGAATATCCCCTGCAATTTAATTGTAAGGCCTGCGAAATGGAAGTTTATTTTTGCCGGTTGCCCGAAAAACCTGATGAGAAAATCAATGAGTAAGACCGCGATCCGACTCCCCCGCTCTGCTGATAAGAAGAACAACTGCCGAATTATTAATCTATGCGAAATATCGTCGATTCCAGTGATATAATGCTGAAACGATTGCACATCACAAAGAGGAATGAATATGCCAAAAACCGGAAAAACCAAAACGACCAATCAAAAACCCGTCCCCAAAAAGCGGAAAATTCCGGCCTATATCCTGGCTGTTTATACCGTTGCTTTGCTCATCGCAAATTCTTATAAACCTCAATGGTTCGTTGATCTGGACTGGTGGGTCTATCTTCCTCTGTTGCCAATTGAAATCTGGTTCCTAATCGCTTATAAGAAGGATTAGATCTTTAACTCAATAAAGAATTAACTTTTTGAGCTACTTTGAGGCCCAACACCTTGTGTTCAGCCGCATCCAGGTGAATACCGTCTACAGTGCTTGACTTTACGTACAATCCGGCGTCCAGAAAATGGGCGCCTAATTGTTTGGCGTAAGTGCTGAATAAGTTTCCGAATTGTTTTGATCTGGATGCGCCATTAACAAACTGGATTTGATTTTCGGGAATATCAAGAATCACAGGCGGCGCAATCAACAATACCTCGGGCGCATTTCCATCTGGGCCTTTATTGCTGTTTATCGTCATTTCCAAGAGCACGCTCACCCCTCTGGCAATATCTTGTGCGGGGAGATGGAAACGAGTCTTCAGATCATTCGTTCCCAACATAATAATGACCAGGTCAAGGGGCGAATGGGTATCAAGACAGGGTAATAAATAATCTCTCCCTGTGCGGTATTGGCATACCTGGTCCACCCAAATCGATGTCCTGCCGCATAGCCCCTCTTCAATGACCCAATATGAATCGCCTAATGTATCACGCATTACCCCAGGCCATCGTTCATGGATAGAAAGCCTGCTATTAGTGCCAGAAACCGCTCCCCAGGTATTTGAATCACCGTAGCAAAGAATCGTTTTCATCATCCATTTCCGCTTTCATCAAGCCAATCTTGAATTGCGTTCGCCAGCCCATTTTCATCATTCGTGCCAATTATCAAATCAGCCAACTCTTTTAGCGCCGGGCTCGCATTTCCCATGGCGATGCCACATCCAACATATTTGAGCATACGCTCATCATTTGGCCCGTCACCAATGGCGATTATTTGTTCTTTTGGGATACCAAGATATTCTGACAGAAAATGCAGCCCTGTGTCTTTTGTTGCCTTGCAATTGGTAACTTCAATCACATGCGGGATAGAGTACTGCACCGCAGCCTTTCCCTTTAGGGTTACGGACAATTCAGATGCAATTTGGTCCAGAACAGCGTCAGAATCGCAATTAACAAAAAGGACTTTCGCGATTTCAGAGATGCGGCCGTCCAACTTACGCCACTCTCCTACTTCTTCAGCTCTTGGCTCCCAATACTCTGTAAGATATTGCATGTTGCAGTTGAATTTTCTGGCAAGAATGCCATTTGGAAGATAGACAGCAATATCACAATTGTGCCTGGCGCTTGTTTCAAAAATAATTTCAGATACTTCTGGAGACAATCTGTGTCTTAACAGAATATTGCCATCTTTGTCCTGAATAATCGAGCCATGTCCCACGAGAAACGGTGTGTTTTCACACAGCTGTTCAGTCAAATAGTCAACGGAAGGGAAAATTTTACCTGTAGCAATTGTAGTTAGAATACCAAATTCTCGTAATTGCCGGAAAGCTTGAACTGTTTCAGGAAATAATTCGTGTTTTGAATTTAAAGCAGTTCCATCGATATCCGAAACAAGAAGTTTGTATTTACCAAGATCCATTAAATATATAAGAGCCTTTCTAATTTGATTCCTTTTTTGATTTCTATCTAGGATTCTTCGGCAGCTTGAAGCCACAGCGTCCATAAGGTACCGACACTGTCAAAACGAATGACGTCCTCTGTTTCAGAGACCAACTTCTCTAAATCGGGATGCTCTATTAAATAGCTTTCGATCTCTCTTGAAAATGCTTTCGCCATACCCTCTACGGTAGCTAATTCGTTCTTCTTTAATTTCCTCAGAAGGATGCTCAAATAGCTCTGTTTCATTAACATTTCATAAAATGTCTGTATGGGCTGGTCAAGCCATTGGCGTTGGTGCTTCTGGTCATAAAGGACAACGGATTTTGATTTTTCAACGACACTAAAATCTGGGCCAAGCCATTCGTTTGCCCATTGAATCAATTCGCTGGATGGTATAGAAAGTTTGTTTCTTCTGGAAGCATCAAGCGCTGCACCAAAAGCAATTATTTTCACATAAGTAGCCGCAACTGGAAATGATAATGGATCCGTTTTATTAAACAACAACTTCGTAAAGAAAGCCATTAGTAATCCTTTTGTCTAAACTCTCGTTACAATGATCTTGAATTATATTCCATAGTGGAAGAAATGGCTCGATTTTCTAAGAATCGACGCCCTTGATTTGACTAAGCCAATCATCCTCTTGCCAATTCTCTTTGAAAAAAACTTTGATCACCTTTACGAGTTTCCCGTCTGGCGCGATTAAGCGATACTTATTAGCTGCTGCAGGAATGACGAAGGTTTCTGCATAATTGAATTGTGTTTGGTAGCCACCTTCAGTTTCAAGGATCACGGTATCACCTTCAACCAGGCTCATCACGTGACATGAACCATTATTTTCGATGTCAAGTGTTCCCTTAAATTCCAGACGGTGCACATCATAGAAATGTGCAGGGTGCGTTGGAAGGTGAACGATTTGGTACTTGCTGTCTCGTTCAATAACCTTTGGCTTTGAAACAAGCTCCTGTTCAACCCGCTTTCCCTGGCGGTAGAAGTATAAATTCTTCATGCCTCGTTTAATATTGATCGGGCGCGGTTTTCCATCCAAATCTAACCGCATCCAGTCATATAGCTTGAATGTGAAGATATAAGTTGTCGCGCTGATTTCCAGTACCAGATTGTTTTTCCCTGAGCCGTGGATCGTACCGTGCGGTATCAGGAATAGATCGTGCTTGTGTGCCTGAACAGTGTTTACGTACTGCTTAATATCGATTGCTTTTTTCTCTTTTTGACTGGTTTCAAGCGCATTCTGAAATTCAGTTTTGTCAACATTCTCCTGAAAACCGAGATACACCTCGGCGTCAGGGGCACAATCCAGGATGTAATAGGTTTCGTCCTGGGTGTAGGACTGGCCAAAGTTCTTACGGAGAAACTCAGGCCTTGGATGAACTTGGACAGAGAGATTCCCTCCATCAAAAGTATCCAGAAAATCCATCCGAATAGGAAATTCATAGCGATATGTATCCGCCCAGTTTCCCAGGACGGCTTCATATTGTGTATACATGAGCAGATCGAAAGAAGCCTCAAGCTGCAAGTCGCTGCTCTCAAAAATCAATCCGTTCTCTGGAACGATCAACTCAAATGACCATGCGTAATTTGGAACATTCTTTGGCAACTGCGGAATCTTCTCTTTAATCCATTGCCCGCCCCATGCACCCGGCTCAAACCAGGGCCGCACTCGAAAATAGTTGCGGGATATTTGCGACAGTCCATCGCGAAGGTTCTCGCCAGTGATGAACACCGGTTCATCGGGTCGCTGCCCATCAATAAACCAATCAACCTGAGTAACCAGTTCAGCTTTATGAGAATTCAGCACTTCCCAATCTACAAAGAAGAATCTTTTATACATGGACTTGGGCGCTGCGGGTTTTGCAATCCCCAAATTTGTAATGCTGCCGGCACGAGCGCGGAACTGGATTTCATTCTTGGGGACATCAATATACAGTAACAATCCTTGCCAGCCCGCCAGGCTGGCTCCTGTACCATAAATGATGTTGACATCAGAGTCGGGATCAGTGCTGAGCCTTTCTAGTTCTTCTATAACAAAGAAATCCTTGAGTCTTAGGTCGCAGCGGGTTCCAAAGATGGGATCATCCCCGCCCAGGTACGGCGCAACGAGCTTGTTGATTTCTTCTTCAGGCTTCAGAATAGTGGCAACATCCACCCAATGCGCTTTCTTACCTATAGATTTCATGGATTTATCCACGCCGGCTCGAAATTGATTCCACAGAACGCCAATAAAGCCGTCTATGATAACCGTGGTGTGTTGAGACAAGATTCCTGCAAGGGCGGAGAAACCGTTCCCAATCTGTCCCTCCCCTATTGGGAAGGCCGGGTAAATGTCATACTGCCCATTTGGAGTTGGTTGGTGGTTAATGGGCAATAATCTTTGTGAAGTTTTTCGAAAATTTTGCGTCATAATAAAATTCCGTAGATATGTTGAGAATTCAACCTGATTCATTATATTGTAATGTTGTCATTACAATGCGTGGAAAATAAAAAGCCGAATCAATTCAGTCTGGTTCGGACACAATTTTGACTTCGCAATGCAAACGATCCCAGCGGCTTTTTGCGACACTGTACTCCACCGGCAAGTTGTTATGATCGCGCATAGTTCCGATGGTAACTAATATTGGCGTGCCTGGATCAATTTCCAGAAAATCCGCATCTTCTTGTGAGCAAGGACGAGCCTCAATCAGCTGTGTTCCATGATGAACGATCACGTTATATTTTTCCTGCAATGTTTGATAAAAAGATTGATTGACAAAATCCTCATTGGCAATTCCGGCACAGAGATCATATGGCACATATGCAGGGGAAAACATCACTGGAATATTGTCAATAAAGCGCAGCCTCATCAGCTTAAATACTTGCGTCCCTTTTTTAATTTGCAAAGCCTGAGCCACCGAAGAATCGGCACCCAAAACACGCTGTTCAATAACCAGGGTTCGTAAATTTAACCCCTGGCTGCGTGCGTCATTCCAGAAGCCTGTTGTCGATTGTACAAAGCGTCCCACTACTTTTGGGGGTGAAACATAAGTGCCTTTGCCCTGCACGCGATAGAGAAGCCCTTCAAAGATCAAATGATCGAGAGCTTTACGCACAGTAGTACGACTGACATTGTAAGAATCACATAAATCTGCTTCGGAAGAAATCTGATAATTTGCAGGCAGATTCTGAATCTTTTCCCGCAATGTTTCCCGCAGGTAATAGTATTTGGGTACGTGTGGATGGATCATTTTTTCCGCATCCTTTTCCTATCCATGTTTTGAATTTCTAAAACCAATTGTTCTTAAAAAGAAATGTTCGCTATTCTGATAATTAACCACGATTTTGAATTGACAAAATAATTAGAAAGTGTATAATGGTAATATGAACTTGTAATTACCAGTATACACCAGTAAATTCTCGTTGACAACCAATCAGGTGGGAAATAAATAAATCGGCAAAATTGTGAAAGGAGTCGCCTTTGACAAACTGGCAGCAGCTTGCACCAATTGTGTAAGAAGCGCTACACCAAAAAAACTTTCATAACTTGACAGGCTGAAGCCAGAATTGAATACATCAACTCAAAATGCACCCTGTGTGGTGCGCAATGTGTGAGCAAAGGCTCACATTAATTTCTTTTATTAATACTCATTTTTAGAAGGAGGAAACCCTGTGACTGTATTGCAAGCAGCTCTGATTTCGCTGTTGTGCTATGCGGGCTCCCTCACAGCCCCATGGTTAATTGGTTGTACGGGCGGTTGGTATACACTTACCCGCCCCCTCGTAGCCAGCCTTTTCGTTGGCCTGATCTTAGGCGACGTAAAAACCGGTATTACCATCGGTGTAGCCGTGCAAGCGGTTTTCATTGGCTTGATCACCCCCGGTGGTACAGTTCCATCCGACTTAAGCTTTGTTAGCTTCCTGGGTATCCCGCTGGCGATGGTTGCTGGCGCCGAGCCGGAAGTTGCCGTTAGTATTGCTGTTGGTTTCGGCATCGTCGGTGTGGCGATCTGGCAAATCCTTAGCGTTGGTAATGCCTGGTTTGCACATAGAGCCGACGAATATGCTGAAGAGGGTGAGATCGACAAGATTATCGCTCTTAACTACTGGGCACAAATCCCCGCTTTCATCTTGCGCGGCGTGCTTCCGTTCATCATTTTGATTACTGGCGCTTCTGTCGCTGGAGGCCTTGTTGCTTTCCTGGAAAACCAGATCCCCTGGCTGATGACCTATCTTGGCCTCGTCGGTGGCGCACTACCCGCAGTGGGTATTGCTATCCTGGTTCAGCAGATTGCTCCTGACAGCAAGATGATTCTCTGGTTGTTGATTGGTTGGGCATTAGTGTCCTTATTCAAGCTCCCGATCGTTGGCGTGGCTGTTGTAGGTGCTATGATTGCCGCAATCTACTTTATGTTCCTGGCCGATCGCGACCAGGTCACGGCCTAAGGAGGAGATCAATGTCTGACGAAATTAAAAAAGTAACCCAGCAAGATCTCGATAAAGCTTGGTGGAACTGGATGTTCTTCTGGGCCTCGGCGTTCTCAATGGAACGTATGCAATCGATTTCCTTCATCCACAGCATGAAGCCAGTCTTGGATCGGCTTTATGGTGACGACAAGGAAGAGATCGCCTTAGCCTGCAAGCGCCATATGGTGTTCTTCAACACTGAACCCCAGACTGGTGTAATTGCCCATGGTGTGACCATCGCTTTGGAAGAGCAGCGCGCAAATGGTTCGCCAATCGATGGAGAGATGATCAACGCTGTCAAGGCTGGTATCATGGGCCCGATGGCTGGTATCGGCGATTCAATGATCCCCGGTACCTTGATCCCGATCCTCCTGGCGATTGGTATGGGCATGAGTCAGGATGGCAGCCCTATAGGCGCGATTTTCTACATTGTTGCCTATATGACCATTATGCTTTTCTTGTCCCACTGGCTGTTCAATATGGGCTACAAGTACGGCACAGAGGTCATGGGTGAGCTTGCTTCTGGCAGCTTCCGAAGGGTGACCGCTACGATGGCTGTGCTTGGCTTGGTCGTGTCGGGCGGTATTGGTGCTTCAATCATCAGTTTGAGGACACCGCTTGGGTTTGCATCTGGCGAGTTGGCAGTTTCGCTCCAGTCAACCCTGGATGGCATCTTCCCCGCCTTGCTTCCGCTTATTCTGACCCTTTGGCTGTGGCGCGGTATGCGCACCAAAGGATGGGCAATCAACAAGGCATTGGGAATGGTCTTCCTGGTCATTGGCATTGGTTATTTGCCTGGTTTTATTGCCTCGCTCTTCAACATTCCTGCTTTGGAGATGTTGCGTATCTTCTAGCATTTGTTTGACAACATATGGGTACCCGAAACATCAGGGTACCCATATGTTTTGAAAGGTAGCCACTAATGATTGGTGTAGTTATTGCGGCGCATGGATCTTTGTCAACCTCATTGATGGAATCAACAAGTATGATCTTGGGCGACATGGAGCAAGTCGAGACCGTTTCCCTTGTGATTGGTGATAGCCTTGAAGGGTTGATTGAGCGCGTCCGCGACGCAGTAAATGCAGTGAATACCGGTGAAGGTGTGGTTATTTTCCTGGATCTATTCGGTGGGACACCTTCTAACGCTTCTGCTCTTTTGACACAAGAGATGGATAATGTTTTTGCAGTTACCGGTGTGAACTTCCCCATGCTTGCGGAAACATTTACAATGCGGCCGGGAGTAAAATCGCCACAAGAACTGGTTGATATTGCCGTCAATGCCGGCAAAAACAGTATCCTTGATCTTGTTGAAGAATTTAGAAAATTCAACCAGCAATAATGATAGACTATAATACTGAAAATCGAATCAATTAAAAGGAGAAATTATCTGATGTCAGAAGTCGTTTTTCACCGGATAGATGATCGTCTTATTCATGGACAGGTAATCATTGGATGGGTCGGGCTGCGCAACGCCAATACCATCTGGATCATAGATGATTTTGTGGCCAAGAATTCAATGATGCTGAACATCTTCAAATTTGCTGCACCTCCCGGTATTAAAATAATCGCAATGACCGTAGACGAAGCTTCCGAAAGATTGTCGAATTTGCAGGATGGCAAAGATCGCATTATGCTTATCGCAAAAGTCCCCCAGACTTTTGTCAAATTGATGGAAATGGGATACAAACCAGAAGAAGTTAATTTTGGGGCGATGGCACACAAACCAAATTCCATTCGTCTCGGACAACAAACTGAACTGACCCCTGAAGAAGCTGAAGCGGCCGAAAAACTGTATCAGGCAGGTGTGCATGTCTGGATTTTGTTGGTGCCTATGGGCGGACAAAAGACTGTCGAATGGGTAGATGCTCGAAAGAAATGTGGATTTAGTTAGCTCTCTTCTGTTTTGCCGTAAGAACTGTTTTTTGGGCCAGCTCCAGGACATTGTCATAGATCCTGGGTTGGCCTAAAAAACTGATTATTTCAAAAATTGGAGGATTAAAAATGTCTTTTTGGAAAAAATATGCTGAAAACATGATTGCTATGCAGCAACAGATTATAGAAAAGCAAGCGGAGAATATTGAAACTGCAGCAAAAAAAATCACTGAGTCACTGATCAACGATGGCATTTTGCATTTATTCGGCACGGGGCATTCTTATATTCCACTGCAGGAAGCATTTTACCGGTCAGGTGGACTTGCCCCGGTTGACGCCATGCTTGATCCAAATTTTGGCATGACTTATGGCGCAGAACGATGCAGCGCGTTAGAGAAAATTGAAGGATTTGCAAGCAAGTTTGTTTTGCCCAATTATGATTTGCGTTCCGGTGAAGTGATGATTGTTTATTCAGTAACTGGCCGTAATCCCGCAGTTATCGAAGCAGCCCTGACTGCCAAAGAAAAAGGACTGTTTTTGATCGGCATGACCTCGGTTCATGTTTCTCTGGAGAGTCCAACCCGGCATTCTTGCGGAAAGAGATTGTGCGAGATTGCTGATTTGGTGATTGATATTGATGTGCCAGAAGGAGACGTGATCCTGCCTATACCAAACAGACCTGATCTTGGCTCAACTGGAGGCGCTTCAACTATGCTGACAATTTTGTTGACCAATGCGATTTTGGCTCAAGTGGTGGAGAATTTCATTTTGGCAGGTCAAGAGCCCCCCACTCTGCTTTGCCCCAATGTTGGTGATGCTGCTGTCGTCATGCAGAAAAATCGAGAAACTATGAACCGCTATCGGGATCGAATTCAACACGCTTGATATTTCCTTCTTGGGTAGCACTATATTCAGCTCTATAACAGGATTCATCTTAATGACCGAAAATTATAAAGCTCTGGTTGCCATTGATGTGGACGGCACCTTATTGGACTCAAAACACCAGGTATCAAAAGGTGCAGCAGAAGCCATTACAAACCTGACAGTAAATGGCATCTTGCCCGTGTTAGCTTCTGGACGCACAATTGATGGCGTGTCACCTTTTTATGATGCTTTAAATTTAGGCCCTTATTTAATTGGGGCTGGTGGTGGTTTGGTATCAACCACATCGGGTGAGATTATCAAAGCTTTTGAACTTTCCCCTGAGCTCTTGCCGGTAATCATTGGATTAGCCAGAGAAATTGGCGTTGGCATTGCCTTGCATCAACTTGAGAGAATGCTATTTGAGTCATCAGATGAACTTATGAAAATTGTACAGCGCAATTTGCCTGGCAGGCTGTTGCAATATGATGATTTGATTCCCCTGCTAGATCAGTCCCCTACAGTTAAGGTTACTTTATGGGGGAACCATCTTAAATTATGCGGGGCGCAACAGCAAATCGAAGCTTTGAACATTCAAGTCGATATGCTTTTTGGTGGTGATGAATTTCTTGAAATCACCAATCCTGGTGTTTCAAAAGGCTTTGCATTGACATTGCTTGCGCAGCATTTGAATATTCCTGGAGATCGGATCGCCGCGATTGGCGATCAGTACAATGATGTCAGTATGTTCGAGGTTGCTCCGTACGCGATTGCCATGGGGAATGCACCTGATGGTGTCAAGTCTAAAGCGAAATTCATTGCACCCTCCAACGACGAAGGTGGGCTGGCCTGGGCACTGGAAAATGTGGTTCCTAAAACATGGCACAAATAAAGTTAATCGCGATCGATTTAGACGGCACGTTGCTGGCGGATCATTACCACATTAGTAAAAAAAACATTGCTGCGGTGCGAAAGGCAACAGACAATGGCGTACCGGTTTATTTGATTTCCGGGCGAGCTACATTTGGAATGGAGTTTGCTGCAGAAGCATTGGGCTTAACTACCCCCTTAATTGCATATAATGGTGCATTTATTTTTGATCCAACCAACCAGGAAGTTGTTTATAGCCGTTCATTGCAGCGGGAGATGGCAAAGCGTGCGATTGAAATTTTTCGCCAAAAAGATATTTATGTTGGCTATTACGCCGGGATGAATTGGTATGCAGATAAACTCTGCAAAGAAATGCGGGCTGAAGGAAAAGCGCTGAATCGTAATCCTGAAGTGGTTGACAACTTGGTGGATGCTGAATTGCCTGGCCCCCACAAATTGATTGCGATTGAATTTAATGACGAGAATAAATTGCAAGATGCTTATAAGGAACTGCGTCGTACCCTACTAGATTTGAATGCGCACTTTTCTGAAACATTTGCTCTTGAAATTTTTGATCAACAGGTATCAAAGGCCGCTGCACTTCAATATATATTGAATTTGCAAGGATTAACAGTTGACAACTTATTGGTCATTGGCGATAACTTCAATGATATTAGTATGATGCAGCTTGCAGGAGTATCCGTTGCTGTAGAAAACGCACCAGAAGAGGTTAAGACTCACGCAGATTGGATTGTGCCAAGCAACAAAGATCACGGCGTTGCAATTGCAATTGAGCGGCTCTTCGCTTGAAGAAAATTCGTAGGTGAGAAATGTTTCAAACCAGTGTAATAAATATCGAAATATCCAAGGATATTGAACAATCCTTAGAAATTGCTCATGATTTAGGCATTAATCAAATTGAGATTCACAGCGCCTGGGGGAAAAACATTGAGTGTTTGGAAGAAAACGAGCTGAAAAAGCTTAAAAAAATGGTTGACAAATACGGCATGAGGGTTCCCTGCATTTCCTCAACACTATTCTTGCGTACGTTTTTGGATAACCGTGACGATGAAGCTCCAGAAGTGAGCGGATTCTCAGCAATTTCAGGAAATTATAATTACCATCTGGAAAGGCTTCAACAGGCGTTTCGCGCTGCAGAAATTCTTGAAAGTCCATTAATCCGGGTATTTGGTTTTCAAGAAGCAGATGAACTGAATGAGAACGTCTTTGCTTTGGCGGCCGAGAAATTCTCTATACCCGCAAAACAAGCCCAGGAAGCCGGATATACGCTGGTGATGGAAAATTGCCCACATACCTCTTTTGGCTGGGGAAAAAATGCCGCAAAACTGGTTCGGATGGTTAATTTGCCTGCATTTCGCCTGCTTTGGGATCCTGCCGGGGGCATTCGGGCTGGCGAACCAGATTGCATTCAAGCGATGCCGGAAATAATGCCATTGATCGCACACGTACATGCTAAGGACATTCTGATGTTACCAGACGGCGGGAGAGAATACCTGACTGTGGGTAAAGGGCAGGTGCCCTGGCGTACAATTCTGAAAGCATTAATTGAACAGAACTACTCTGGTGCAATCAGTTTGGAGCCCCACTACCTTGGAGAAGATGGAACAAAATCCGGAGCTGTTAGGGAAACACTTGACGGGATGAAAGAAATTCTATCTTCCTTTGGAATTCTTTCATAAATATTTCACAAGCACAGAAAGAGAGTATGCTATGGGATTGAGAAAAAAAACAAAACAGTCTGCAACCGGAAACGCGTTCATGGGCACACAACAGGCAGCAATTTGGCTTGGCAGAACCCTTTCAACGCATGATGTAATGATCCGCGTAACCAGCCAACTGATGGATATTGTGACTGTGCAACAACACATGATCGATGAAATGCAAAAGCATGTTGGCCCCCTGTCATTTGAGGACGCTGACATTGCAGAGCAATCTGAAAAGATATTAAAGGAACTTGATGAAATTCGCGGCAAGATCGGACCTGTTCTAAAAATGGTGAACGATTCTTGTGTCGTGTTAGAAAAGATGATCGAAGGTTAAAGAGGCGCGATGATGGAAAACAAGAAAGTAGCAGAATCCACCCTTTCATTCCAATACGATGATGCAACATACGAGCTGGCAAATGAGTATCCTACATATTATCGGGCTTTAGGCCTTGAGCCCCGGAAGCAGCATCCATTTTGTATGTATGATGGCACATTGAGACAACCGGGATTGGTTAACGATGCCTTGGACGTTGTTCCGGAGACGGCTATGCGAATTTCTAAGACCTTGAAAGATCTTGATTTCAAAAAAGTTCTCATCACCGGACTGGGGTCGTCTTATCAGTTAGGCGCCGAATTTGTGCATCTGGTCTGGGGACTGCTCGGAATCCCTGCCGAACTCATTGAGAGCTCTGAAGCATTACTATCGGATAGCATCTATGATTTTAAAGACTCTCTTGTGATTGGCCTTTCGTCGTCGGGGAACACGATTGAAACAGTTGAACATTTGAAGCAGGCGAGAGAAGCAGGCGCCTATACGCTGGCGTTTACGAATACAGAAAACACTCGTCTGACCAACGCAGCGAACGACTATTTTGTTTCTCCCGGCGGCTATGGCTTGGTGTATGACTTCACCTCCAGATATGCCCCCTTCGTGGCAGTGCTCGCAGAAATTGCCAAAGTAAAAGGACGCTCAACAGAAGATATCGACACGGTGTTGAAAGCACTTGCTGAAATTTCCGAGAAGATGCAACAGGCCATCGAACAAATGGACCGGAAATGCCGTTATCTCGGCGAATGGATCCGACGGGACATGCGCAGTGTTGTCATTCCGGCTTCTGGAAACATGTTGCCCATCTCCTGGGAAATGGCTCTCCGTTTTGAGGAAATGGCCCATTTCCCTGCACGGGGTCGCCCGCTAATCGATTTCCTACACGGCGGTGTTGGTTATATTGCTCCTGACATCATGACGGTAATTCTTGGGCCACAGGGAAAAACATACGAATATGCAGTCCGGGCAGCAAAGGTTGCGCGCACGATCAAATCACCCTGCATTGCAGTCATCGATATGAATGACCATGGTGAAATCACTTCGCTTGCCGACCAAATCATTCGCATCCCGAATACTCACCCGCTGTTAAAACCAATGCTCTATGTTTTATCTGCACAGTTAATCCCTTACTACACCGAAGTGGCGCGCCCCGGCGGAAACCCGGATGCACAACGCACGGACCAGCCAAACTATGCCCGCGCATTTGATATCGCCATGCCGCCAAAATCGCATTAGGACAAAAGGATAACTATGGAACTTTTTCAACCAGTTCTCGCAAAACTCAATTTCGAAGATGGCACCATTGATAATTGCGAACCAATAATTATTCGCCATTTGGGTGACTTGCAAGGCTATTTTCAGGACGAGGCGGCTTTTCAGGCAATGCTTATAGAAAACCCGGTTTTGTATCGTGTTTATCCTATGAAAGCCAGCGGCGAGGAAGCCGGACTCCTGGTCGGCACATCCGTAATTGAACCGGGCATTGTCGGTAAGGAATACTTCATGACCAAAGGTCATTTTCACCTTTTGGAAAAAGCTCCGGAAGTTTACTTCACCCTTTCCGGTGAAGGAATGATCCTTATTGAAACTGCTAATGGGAATGCTGTTGCACAGAAAATGAAAAAAGGGACAATCCACTATATCCCTGGTAAATGGGCGCACCGCACAATCAACACTGGCGCCGTTCCACTCATCTTTTTTGCAGTCTGGCCAGCAAATGCCGGGCATAACTATGGTGCAATCAAGGACAAAGGCTTTGCAACATTAGTTGTGAAAGGTAAAGATGGACCGGAATTAATCAAAAATCCAAGCTATCACTAAATCTTTTCAGGAGAAAATCAATGTCAAAAATAGTTCAGAATTACCTGAATGCAGTCGTTGCTCAACTAAATTCGGTTGTTGACGAATCTTTACCTGAAGTCGAGAAGGCAGCAGAAGTCATTGCTAAAGCGATCATGGATGACAAGAATTATTTCCTGTTCGGCAGCGGACACTCTGCCTTGATTGCCCGCGAGGCGTTTTGGCGTGCTGGAGGATTGGCACCGGCAATGCCAATCCCGGATATCATGGAGGGCGATGTTGAGCGCCTTCCCGGTCATGGGCCTGCAATTTTGGCGCACTATGACTTGCACAAGGGCGATGTGATCATCGTCATCTCCAACTCAGGAATCAATTATTTGCCATTGGAGGTTACAATGAAATGCAAGGAACACGGTATGTCAGTGATTGCTTTGACATCCAAAAAGCACAGTGCGAACGTTCAGCCGCGTCATCCTTCCGGTAAGAAATTAATGGATATTGCAGACATTGTCATCGATAATCAGGTTGTTCGCGGCGATGCTTTGCTATCGCTTTCGGATGAGAGATTCAAAGTGG